>JBDSEC010000274.1:0-6174 GCA_039920205.1 Pyrinomonadaceae bacterium | reverse complement strand
CGAGTAAAGCTTAACTAACGAACCCGACTAACCAACCCCATTTTGACCGTTTTTGGCCGCTTGCTAGTTAGCTGCCGATTTTTTGAAAAATTTTGCAAGTACCTCAGTAGTCAGTAGACAGTAGACGGTAGGAAAACCACTTGAAGGTAACGTGCGTGTTTAATTCATTCGCATATTCGTTAGTTAGGGTTCCATCGCCGCAGCCGCTTAACTTTGATTTGGACGGCCCAAAACTAAAATCCGCAACCCGATTTTTTGCTTTTTCCGAATTCGTGCTAGCATCGCCTTTCGTTGAAATTGAGTGTGCGGCCCGCTTCAATTCTTGAAGATCTTCCGTTGCGGGTCTGAGCCGGGTCCGGAGGTCTTTGTCGCTTCCTTGCAAACCAGGAAATACCTATCGAACCGGGGAATCGGCGTGCGCGCCCTGGCTTGGGCATTGGTGCTGGTGTTCGTTTGCAGCACCGCGCCCGCGCAGCAACCAAATCCGGTCGACCGGGTGGTTACCAATCCCGTAACCGACACACCAAACGTAAATCCAACGACCAATGAAACCTCGACCGTTCCGGTCTTTCGTTCCAAAAATCAAGCAGCCATCCAAGCCGGTACCGAACTGGAAGTGACTTATGGCAAGGTCACGATCACCGGTCCACCCAAAGCCCGCATATTTGTCTATGAAGGCGATGTCGATGCGCGCATCGGTTTGTTTCGCGTGCAGGCCGACAAGGTTACGGTTTACGAGGCCGACAATCGCGTGCTGGCGGAAGGGAATGTCGTTTTCGATCAAGGCGAGGACCAACGCATCACCGGTTCACGGGGCGAATGGAACTACCGCACTAAGCTTGGCTACTTCGTGAATTCGACCGGTTATACCAATCAAACCGCGGACGGCACCATCGTTTACTTCACGGCCGATCGGGTCGAGCGCACGACGTTGACCACCATCGTGTTGACCAATGCGGAAGTAACTGCCTGTGATGAAGCCGTACCCAAGTGGAGTTTCCGGACTAGCCGGGCCGAGATCCGTATCGGTGACAAGGTCAAATTGCGCGGACCGAGTTTTCGGATCAAGAACACCACGATCTTCTATTTGCCCTACGCCACGATACCGATCAAACGGCGCGATCGCGCGTCCGGGTTTTTGACGCCGACGATCAGTGCATCGGGCAGTAAGGGGTTAAGGCTGTCCGAGGCTTATTACCAGACGCTGGGCCGGTCGGCCGACGTGACCCTGAGAGGCGATGTCTATAGCGCACGCGGACTTGGTTTTGGTTTGGATCTGCGCACGCGCGCCAATTCGCGTTCGTTCTTTAACTTTGGTTTCTACACGGTTAAGGATCGGATCTTTGGCGCCAAAGCAGACGCCGAGCACCCCGACCAGGGCGGCTCGAGTTTGTACGCCGAAGGGATCCACTATTTCCCGAACGGGTTTGTCGCCGCGGCGGATGTGAACATCACGTCCAATCTCGCCTTCCGTCAGATCTTTTCGGATGGTATTCAACAAGCGATCTCGCCCGAGGAAAGGTCCGAGGTTTTCGTTAACAAGAATTACAACTCGTATAGTTTTAATTTCTTGGCTCGCACCCGGGTAACGTCGATCCCCGATGCACGTATTCGCATTCGCAATCTTCCCAGTTTGACCTTTGAACGGCGTCCGTCGCTGGTCTCGTTCGTCGAGAAGTTGCCGCTTTACTACACCTACGAAGCGGGCCTCGAAGGCATGAGCCGCAAGGAAACACCGGAAGACCTGGCCCAGTTCATTACCAATGTCGGTGGTCAGCCGATCGTTACGCCGTCGTTGGTGCAACGGTTGGATGCCCATCCGCAGTTGATGCTACCGCTTTACTACAAAGGATGGTCGGCCACGGTGACGGGTGGATTACGGCTGACCTATTATTCGAATTCGATCGACCCGCTAACACGATTAGTGATCTCGCGTGATCTTGTGCGTGGCGCCGGCGAATTCGAGTTGGACCTGCGGCCGCCGGCAATGGCGCGGAATTTTAAACACGGCGATGGATCTTTCTTTTTTCGGCATGTTATCGAACCGTACCTGATCTATCGCCGCGTTTCGGGAATTAACGATTTCAATCGGATCATTCGGTTTGATTACTTAGACACGTTGACCGATACCAACGAGATCGAATACGGCATCACCAATCGATTTTTCACGCGCCGGTCAACCGAACGAGTAAGTAAAGAGAGGGAAAAGCCGGTGGGCGAGCAAAAGGCTACTACTGGTAGCGCGATCACCCGCCAACCATACGAAGCGTTTACCGTTACCGTGCGCGGCAAATATTTCTTTGACACCACGTTTGGCGGGGCTCTGACACCGGGTCGCCGCAACCAGCTATTTCCGATCACGTCGCTTTCGGCATTCACTTACGGTGGCGTACCGCGGCGATTTTCGCCGGTCAGTGTCGAAGCCCGATATCGGCCCAGTCGGTACCTTTATGCGGACGTCCGGTCAGATTTTGACGTGCAAACGGGTGGATTGCGGAACATGTCCGCGACTGTCGGTCTGAATCGGCCGCTGCTTAAGCTCTTTACCACTTTTTATTACACCCGGGCGATCAGCCTGATCCCGTCTTTGCAGCAGTACGCCGATGCCAATGGAAAGGAGCCCGGTACTTTGCGCGGTTCGCAATGGAGTCCGTCGTTCTTTGTTGGAAATACGGAACGCGGTGTTTTTGGCGGCCTTTCGCTCTTTTTCGACTTTCAGAATCCCCGCACAACCAGCAATTCACCACTTGTAAGTTCAACTGCCACCTTAGGTTACAGCTGGGACTGCTGTGCGGTCGTGGTCCAATATCACACCTTTAACGTCGGCCTGCGAAACGAAAACCGGTTTGTGTTCAGCTTTCGCTTGAACGGCATTGGGGCCTTTGGCACCGAACAGATCGGTCAGCGTTATCATTAGTTCTGACAACTGCCGGCAGGTCACGGGCTAGATCCTTAGGTTAGTCCGCGTTCTGATCAACGGATAGGTACATCCCCATAGCCCTTAGGCGCATCGGAATCAGGTAGCATATTGAGAAATACGGCGGGATCGCCCAAATTAGGCTCAATAGCCGGTTTTAATTTGCTTTCGGTCGGTTGTGACGCCGTCAGGGTCGATCGCGACACAGCACATTTCGTGGGCAGCTTGCGCTACCACGTCGAATACAAGTAAAATGCTCCGTTTTTAGGAGTGCGAACGACTATTGCTGGTTTCATCAGCTTTTGCAGGTGAAATCATGTTGGTGAAATTCATCTTATTCCCCGGTTATTTTTTCGGAGGTCCGCTTGTGAGATTTTTTCGTCGTAAGGCGATGCTAGTTTTTGCCTTTGTGCTTTGCCTTTCCGCAGTTGGGTCGGCGCAGGCACAGATCGATTCGGTCGTCGGGCAGATCACTGCCTCGACCGCCGACTCTTTGCCGACTGATTTGAGTGGAAACGGCCGGTTTGTCGTTTTTACCTCGACCGGCGATCTTAGTACGCAAGTTGGCAATCGCAATAATGCGGATGGCAATCGCGAGATCTTCCTCTTTGATTACGCCCAACGGCGAATTTTTCAACTGACTAACACCAAGAGTCGTCTGGTCGACGCTGCTCTAAGTCCCGTCATCTCGAGCAATATCAAGGTTGAGATAAGCAACGTGACACCCGTGATCAGCAACGATGCGGGCTGGGTCGTGTTCGCGTCCAACGCCAACAGCCTAACCTATGCCGCGCCGCCGATGGTGGTGAATACCTCAACTCCGGGCAATTTTGATGGCAATTCCCTGAGCGATGCCGATCGTGATGCGCTTCTCGCCGACGGCAATACCGAGATCTGGCGGTACCAGATCCCGGCCGTGGTCAATGTAGATCTGGCCAGCGGTGTTGAGCCGCCATTTGTGGATCTAAGTTTGGGTGTATTTACCCGGGTTACCGATACTTCGGCCAGCCGTACCCCAGTTGCGGGTTCGGACACGGCCTTGCCCATAGTTGCTGACGATAATCGCAACATCGCCGTTGATGACGATGCCAGTGTAATGTCTTGGGTTTCGACCCGAAACTTGTCGCCGTTGGTGGTCGGCGATCCGATGCAGCCGGGTAACGCCGACGGAAGCCCCGAGGTTTTTGTCCGGGTCACGTCGGCACTTCCGGGTGTATACGCACAGGTTTCCAATAATCCGCTGGGGCCGATCACCGATACATTTTTCACTTCGAACCCGTCGATTTCTGGTTTGGGTGACCGATTGCTTTATACCGGGAATGGCACCAGACCGGCGAAGAACACGGCCACGGCAGCGAACGCGGACAAGAATACTGAGATCTTTATTACGGATCTAAGCGCCAATGGGGAACCCAACGCCGGCGGTGTTCAGCGCCAAGTCACTAACACGACCATCACCAACCCGGGTGACATCGTAAACGTATTGAGCCCGGGCCGCCGACTAAGCCGGGACGGGAATTACTTGGCGTTTGAATCTACCGCGCCATTGGCGGGTACTGGTGCCAACCTTTCCTCGACCACCGTTTTTCTTTACAAAGTGAATGCTGCCGGTACGGCGGGCGATCCCTTGTTCCGTCAGATCGGTGCGCGTGGCGCTGACGACGCGGGTTCTATCGGTGGAGATTATCTGCGGGTGCCAGTGTTTACCGATTACGATGTTAATCGGGTTCCGTCGACCTTTGTTTTCGAATCACGGCTTAATTTTAAGGCAGACGGAACGATCCCGACGACAGCCGCGGATGGCTTGAATTCGGATGCGTCGCGACCCCCGCAGATCTATTCCATGCCGTTGGCGGGCACGGCCATAGCTTTGGTTCGTTTAACCAAGACACCGCCGCCGGATGGATTTCCGTCGTCCATGCATGTCCTGACCAGCAATTCGCTGAAGCGGACGGTCTTTTCGTTGGGCGGAACTGAATTAGGCGGCGGGAATTTCGATTTCACGACCGAAGCATTCTATCTGCTAATACCGACGCAGATCGCGGCGCAAACCGGCGAGTTTATGTCGTTCGCGACCGGTGCGAGTAACCGTGCGGTGGTCGAGCCGGCGGCGACCCCGACGCCGACACCAACGCCGACGCCAACCCCGACTCCGACTCCGTCGCCAACCCCGACACCCACGCCGGTACCGACGCCGATGACTCCTCCGTCCGTACCGGGACTGTCGCCGGGCATGTTGGCCATTATGCATTTTCGCTCGGGTATTTCGGTTCCCATTCCGACCGCGGTGGCAACGGGAACGTCGAATTCACGTAGATTCCCGCTACCGATCGAACTGGGTAATTGCTCGATGAGTGTAAACGGTGCGGCCGCAGGTTTGTATTCGATCGATCGACGTCAGGTCGTGTTTGTGGTTCCGGTGGGCACCTTTGCTGCGGCGGGAACGACGAACGCAGATGTCGTATTGAATATTCAAGGTGTGGTGGTTCGCGGTAAAGTCCCGATCATCGCTGCGCAACCGGATCTGTTCTCTACAACTGGTGGCGTTAGGGGCAGGGCAATTTCATTTAACGCTACTAACAGCCCTTTGTTGCAGCGTGAACCGTATCTGGTGACTCAGGTCAGATTACGGGGTGGTGTGCGCGTACCCACCGTGATTCGCGTTTTAATGACGGGGGTGCAAAACGTTCCGGGTAGTTCATTTATGATCAGGATAGGTCCCGGCACTTTGACGGCGATACCGCTGGCGATCGGGGCCGTGCCGGATGAATTGCCGGGTTACTATCGAGTGGAATTCCAGTTGGTCCCGGCAATGTCCGGACTCGGGGATAGCGTGGTGGTTGTCGGTGTACCGGTGGGCCAGTTTACCTTCCAGAGCCGACTGGATGACACGGCGCCGCGAATTTTGATCGTCGGGCCGGTTCCAGCTACCTCCAAGGCCACCGTGGCCGCGGAATCACCACCCAAACCGCCGGCGGCCGCCAAAGGGCCACCGGCCCGCAAGAGCCGGAATTAGAACCAAGGCGAAGCGGCACCGCGATAATATCTCGATTGTCCGCTACGCCTTTTTTATTTTATTGTGGCTGGGGGATATCTCAGGCTTTAATTTTAGTCCAGCCAGGGACGGCATGGTTCGGCAGGGATTAACTCGAAATGTTTACAGAATTCCTAACGACAAATGAATCCAAGGCCATTAGGAGCGAAATGTCGACCGTTTGACACATTCCGCTTCTTAGAAACTTAGTTGATAGGCACCA
>JBDSEC010000273.1:0-6853 GCA_039920205.1 Pyrinomonadaceae bacterium | reverse complement strand
CCGCCTTTCTCGTCATCACCGGGATAACCTCCGACCGACGTCAATCCATCGGGCGCAAAAGCCAGATAGCCCGCGAGCGCTAATCGGCGCGCTACGTCTTCAATATAGGGATTCAATCCACGATTTTCGTGAATGACGATCACGGCGGGGAACGTCTTTCCCTTCGCCGGCCGCGCCAGATAACCCTTGATCGAACCATTGCCCGCCGGGGACTGCACCGTCTCGTAACCGACCGTGATGCGTTTGTCATCCACCGGTACTTGTTGCGCCCAGGCGTAGTTGGGCCTCAACCCCTCGAAGATCGCCGCCACCGTCAGGCCGCCGACCGCGAACTTTACCGCGTGGTCCAAAAAGGTACGGCGGTCAATGTCACCATGCTGATACTCGTGAAATAGGTCCAACAATTCCTGCGGGTAATCTGTTGCTGCTTTACGTTCCATTTTTTCTCCTCACAGACCAGGACTGCCTTTTGCATCCCCTATGTAACGGGTTTCCCCGTCCGCCACCCGCCCATTACAGCCGTACCGATTCAAATCCGGACGCTTCCAGATCCAGTTGAGCATCGACACGGTTTTCGCCCTCGCGAGGCTTTAAGCGCAAATAGTTACCGTCTGACTGCAGTTCACGCGCATTAACGTTATCCACCAGATATGCGGCTAGCACAGTTTCCTTTAGATATTCGCGCAATCGGACGTCCCGTATCGGCGCCATTACTTCGACCCGTTTGCTTAGGTTGCGATACATCCAGTCGGCGCTGCCGATGAAAACCTCGGCATTGCCATTATTGCCGAAATAGAGCACGCGGCTGTGTTCCAGAAAGCGGCCGACCACACTGCGCACGCGAATGTTATCGGAAACACCCTTAATGCCGGGCCGCAGCATACAAATGCCGCGGACGATCAGATCGATCGAAACGCCCGCCTGCGAGGCGGCATAAAGGGCACGCACGATCGCCAGATCGGTCAGACTATTGATCTTGGCAATGATGCGTCCGGACTGGCCGACCTTGGCGTGGGCCGCCTCGCGCTGGATCAACTTGACGATCTTTTTTCGCAAATTTAGCGGCGCTACAAGTAGGCAACCATAATCGGAATAACGCGAAAAACCGGTCAATGAATTGAACAGATTGGTCGCGTCGGTGGCCAAGGTCTTGTCCGCGCTCAGGATCCCGAGATCGGTATAGATGCGCGATGTCGTCGGATTGTAATTCCCGGTAGCCAAGTGCACGTATCGCTGAAGGCGTTTTCCTTCACGCCGTACGACCAAGGTCAATTTGCAATGGGTTTTCAACCCGACCATTCCGTAAACGACATGGACGCCAGCTTCCTCTAATCGATGGGCCCACTCGATATTGCTCTCTTCATCGAAACGCGCCTTCAATTCGACCAGCGCGGCCACCTGTTTACCGCGGCCGACGGCATCGATCAAGGATTTAACGATGGGTGAATCCTTGCCGGTTCGATAAAGACACATCTTGATCGCGACCACGTCGGGATCGATGGCGGCCGCGTCGACAAAGTCGGTGACCGTGCTATAGGCCGTGTAGGGGTGGTGCAGCAGGACATCGCCCGCCCGGATCGTCGCGAAAACCGAACGTGGTTCAGCGAGCGCCGCCGGGATAGTCAACGGCAGCGGCCGGTCTTTCAACTCGGGCCGGTCAAGGCCGTAGATCTGCATCAGATCCGGCAAGTTCAAGGGTCCATCGATCACGTATGCGTCGTTCGGGGTAAGTTCGAGCTCTTTGGTCAGATACGTGACCATCTCGGGCGGCATGGTCGAAGCCACCTCGAGCCTTACGCCGTGACCGAATCGCATCCGGCGGACGTGCTGTTGCATCGTTCGCAGCAGATCGCCGGCTTCGTCTTCCTTAATATCGAAATCGGCGTCACGGGTAACGCGGAACAAATGGCACTTGCCGGTACGCATGCCGGGGAACAGGTCATCCAAGTTGGCGGCGACGACACTGCCTAGCCAGGTGTACTTCGCCCCCTTATCATCGACCGGGATCAGGCGCGGTGCGCTGGGCGGCAGTTTGACCCGGGCAAATCGGACCCCAACCGGAGCTACGACGGGTTCGGCTCCCTTCTTCTCTTTAGGGGGGCTAACCATCACACCTATGTTAAGACTGAGGTTCGAAATGTAGGGAAACGGATGGCCGGGATCGACCGCCTGTGGCGTAAGGATGGGAAAGACGTTATCGCGAAAGTATTCATCCGCCGCTTTTCTTTCCTTCGCGCTCAAGTCCCGGTAGGCGCGAATGCTTATCCCCTCGGTGGCAAGCGCCGGCAAGATCGTCTCTTGCCAACATTTGGTCTGGAGATCGAGCAGGGGACGAAGGCGCGTGCTTATCTCGTGAAGCTGTTGCGAGGGAGTCATTCCGTCGGGTGAAGTATCGGTAATGCCGGCCTCGACCGCCTCCTGCAATCCGGACACCCGCACCATGAAGAACTCGTCAAGATTACTGGAAAAGATCGCCAGGAACTTCATCCGTTCCAGCAACGGATGACGGTCGTCCAGTGCCTCGTCCAACACGCGGCGGTTGAATTCTAACCAGCTCAACTCGCGATTGAAAAGGAGGTGCTTTTGATGCCGCAGATTCCGTGGCAGTGACATCTTGACCGGCTCGCCGGTCTCCGGATCTGTATGCGTTTTGGCTGGTTTCGCGCTCATGAAATGATTTTAAATTTTCCGGAAAAAGGAACAGGCCGTTCGAAGTATCTTCAAACCCGAAGCCTCGGCCGACTTGGTTTACGCGATCTTGCGTTGTTTCCTCGCCGCCAACAGCTTTACGCGTTGCGCTACAGCTTGAATGAAGCGGTCGTCTTGCGCAAGCGTGTCCGCCGTCGTCGTTCCCCCACCTCTCATGTATTCACGACGTACCTGGTTGATCTGCGTTTGATAGGCCAACGCCCCGGCATGCGCGGCGCGGCGTGTTTCCTTGCCGATCCAGCAATTCGCTGACGACGCACAACGGGTCCTGCGAGCGATGGTTCGACTCGGACAGTATTTACGTCGTTAAACCCTATTTTTGTTTTCGGCCCTTAAGCCAATCCTCGAGTTTCATCTCAAAGGCCTTTTCATTCGCCATCGCATCTCTATTTATCTGAATGATCGCCGGGTCATTTAGCAACTGGTCAGGATAGCGTGGGTGATTGAAAAGGTTCTCTCCGTGCACGGCTCGCATGATGAAGCTCGACAACCCCTCAGCCCAGGCTTCATTATCCTCTTTACCATAAGCGCCTTTCGCTTTGGCGGGTGAGGAAAAGTAACCCTGCCAGCCCGGAGTCAAGGCGAGCTGTCGCAACTCCTCAATGCTCGTGCCGGTGCGGCTCGGAAGCGTTTTATAAACTTCATTCACCAGTTTGGGTTGGATAGCCATGACTCCCGACGTTTCACTAAGACCGGCATGAATATCCATGCCGAAGGACGCGAGTTCGGCCGGAGAATAATACTTGGCGGCGATCTGTTGTGCCTTTGCCGCCATCGCCGCATCAGCACTAGCCATACTCTGTAAATTCAGCATGGTAATCTTGAAAGTCTCGCTGACGAAGTCACATGCTTCACTGATCGCAATGTTGTGCGTAGGCGCGCCATGTCCATGAATGACGAAGATCCACTTGAATTTGTTCTGGGCAAGTTGCCCGCCAACATCCGCGACGATCGAACGCAGAGTTGATTGGCGAATTCCATAAGTTCCCGGATGCACTTGGATGTTGCCGATCTCGTTGGCTCCGCCTTCACCATAATTAATGGCTGGCATTAGGATGATGGTCCAGTCAGTCAAGGACTTTCCCACCCGCCTAGAAACTTCTGCGACGCTGTAACTCACGCCGAAACTATCGCTGCCGATGGGTAGGTGTGGGCCATGCTGCTCAAGCATTCCGATGGGCAAGATGAAGATCGTCTGGTCACGATTCAGGGCGTCAATCTGCGGGGCGGTTAGCTCTTCGATTTTGTAAATGTTTGCTCTCTTAGGCTCATCAGTGCCCCTCATTCCAACTTTTTTCTTTTGCCCGAAAGCGATAGACGAAGCTGCAATGATTAGCACTCCGATAACAAGAATTCGTTTCATAAGATTTTCCTCGAGAAGGCACGAGAGGATTGTTAGGGTACCATTTGTTGATTTGCTCTTTCTAACCTTTGGGAACTGCCTCTACGTTTTGAATCCTAAATGCTATTAGAGATTTAGGCAAGATTCTTCAATTACTCGCTCCACGACAGCGCCTCCAAATATGGCCGGATGACTCGTGAAACGCGGCACACTTTCGCGTAATGCCACAACTGATCTGTCGTAGCCCGATTACTTCGCCAGCATTTAGCCAGATGTTAGGCCGAAGCTGCGGGGTCTGGGATAAGGAGCCGGAGGCCGGGGATTCGAGCGCACTGAAGGTGCGCCAGATCCAGGTGGCGAACCTTCAGTGCGAACACAATTTCAATCTATCCAGAAGCTGCGCAAAGCCTTGCATCTGGCTATTTTCTTTCTGCGCCTTCAGCGCAAATTTGGAAGTTCCAGTGGCGAGGGACTAGGAAAAGGACTAAAAAGGAGGACGACTAAAACGGCAGGATGTAGATATTTCATGATTATTAGAATTCCCCGATAAAGACGGCGCGCCACGATTGAAATGACGAGTCATTGCCAGAAGATCAGATGATAACGGTTGAGTTGACGCAGCTTTTATCACTGTTTGGTGTCTCAAAAATAGGCGTTTTTGAGACACGCTGAACTCACTAAAAAGGGCTTCACTTTTAAGTTAAGTGAAGCCTTTTTTATAAATAAAACTAGATGTTATCTGACGAAAGCATTAGGAGTGGGAATGTCGCCTTGAGTGCCGAATTGGAAGCCGGTAAAACCAGCGGTAGTTCTCAAGAGATACCAGGTTCCTGAACTGGGACGGAAGACGACTAAATCAGCCCGTCCGTCGCCGTCGAAGTCTGCCGGTGCGGGTTTATCCTCCGTCACTCCGAAATGCAGACCGGTAAACGACGAATTACCGCTGTTGACGATATACCAGTCTCCGACCGACGGACGATAGACAGCCAAATCCGTCTTTCCGTCTCCATCGTAATCTGCCGGAACCGGTAAATCTCCCGTCGCTCCGAACTGATTCGGCGAGAAAGTATTTGTCGCACTGTCAATGCGATACCAGGTTCCGTTTGAAGGACGAAAGACGGTCAAATCCGCTTTTCCATCACCGTCAAAATCACCAACTAACGGCTTATCTTCCGCCACACCGAACTGCACCGCCACAAATTGATTATTAGAACTGTTGACTCTAAACCAGCTGCCTGCACTCGGACGATAAACCGTTAAATCCGCCCGCCCGTCGCCGTCGAAATCTCCTGGAGTGGGCAAATCGCCATTCGTCCCGAACTGAGCCGCTGTGAAAGTGTTGTTCGACGAATTCAAGCGATACCAGCCGCCGTCCGAAGGTCTGAAGACACAAATGTCGGTTTTCCCGTCGCCATCAAAATCCGCCGGCGCGATCAAATCACCGGCAACGCCGAACTGAGTGCTGACAAACGCGTTGTTAGAACTATTCGAGATATACCAACTGCCGGCAGACGGGCGGAAGACTGATAAGTCCGCCTTGCCGTCTCCGTCGAAATCGAACGGAGTACGAGCAGACGCAAAATCGCCAAGAACTCTCGCAACTGCAAAATATTGGCCGGAAATTCCGCCGACAATCGCCCGCCCGGTTGAGTCTAAGGCCAGACAAGAGATTGTATCCGTTGCGCCTCCGGCGACATCGAACGCCGCTTTTCCGCCGATGCCGTATGACGCGTCAAGCGAACCGTCCGTGTTATAACGATAAAGCGCAAAGTCGGAATTTGAGCTTCCGCCAACGACAATTTTTCCATTCGTTTGCAAAGCTATCGAATTTGCGATACCGCCGGTCGTGATTATCTGCCCGTCGCCGTCAAATGTCGTATCTAACGAACCGTTTGAATTATACCGAGTCAACGCGATCGCCGTGGTAAAATTGTCGTCTCTGATTCCGGCGGTAACGATTTTCCCGTCGGGTTGAATGACAACCGAATTCGCCCCTTCTCTGGTACTCGGAATAGCAGTTGTCAATCTGCCGTCGCCGTCAAAGGTTGAGTCGAGCGTACCGTTTGCATTGACTCGAACGGCGGTAAAAACCAAACTTGTGCCATTGTAAGCAGAGCCTGTCGCCACGATTTTGCCGTCCGCCTGCAAAACGACGGCATACGCCTCATCGTCGGAACTTAGAACGGGTATGATCGTTTTGCCGCCGCTGCCGAAAGAAGTGTCGAGCGAACCGTTGGAATTGTAACGGACAAGCGCAATATCGGAATTCGAGCCGTTATAACCGTAGCCGGCGGCAACAATTTTACCATCAGGTTGAACGATCAAATCATAAACATAATCGTAAATACCCAAAACGGCGGTCGTTAATTTGCCGCCGCTGCCGAAAGAAGCGTCGAGCGAACCGTCTGTATTGTAACGGGCAAGCGCAACAAAATCGTTTGTCCCGTTGCTTGCATAACCTGCCGCGACGATTTTTCCGTCTGCTTGAACGGCAACGGCAAATGCCTGGTCATTACCATTCAGAAAGTCGGTCGATACCTGCCCGTCGCCGTCAAATGACGTATCAGGTAAACCATTCGGCAAATAACGAAGAACGGCAAAATTACGGTTTGTACCGGGTCCGCTCCACCCGGCAAAAACGATTTTCCCGTCCTGCTGAACGGCAACGTCCTGCGCTTCCGAAGGCGCGCCGGTAATGCCGACGTTCATAATTACCTTGCCGCCCGTGCCAAATGATGTATCGAGAGAACCGTCTGAGTTGTAACGAACAAGCCCAAAATCTTCTTGATTAAGTGCTGAAAC
>JBDSEC010000272.1:0-4236 GCA_039920205.1 Pyrinomonadaceae bacterium | reverse complement strand
TCAACGTTCGCGCCACCGTACCGCTTTAGATCGCTGACGCGATCTTGCGGACAAGGATGTCCGCGCTCCCGGACAAATGTTCGCGGCTTGGTAACTTGAGTCTTCCTTTAAGCGTGGACCAGTCGGTGGCCGCTGAGCGTTGCCACTAGGCCTTCGAACCTAGACACTTCAGGGCACCGGAGGGATCACGCGGTCAACGCCAACTTGTCGTCGGTTGCCTGACGGCGTTGCTTCATTACCTGTTCAAAGCTTTCGCGCAGGGCCGGAAGGTTGGCGGCGAGGATGCTGAATTCGCGTTTGTGGATGCTGAGTACGTCCAGCGGCGTGACACATCGAACGGTCGCGTTGCGCGTCGTTTGGTTCAACAGCGCCATCTCGCCGAAGTATTCCCCGGCGCCGAGTTGGGCCAACGGCAAGTCCCGACCGCGGTCATTCCGCACCACCTCGGCCCGGCCCTGGGCAATGATATAGATGCGGTCGCCTAGATCGCCCTGGCGAAAGACCTCTTGGCCCGGTTCAAAGTGTTCATGCGCCACGCCAGTCGAGTTGGTTAATCGAAGCTGGACCAATTCCGGCGGCAAGAACAGATCGAATGTCCACGACGCGGCCACCTTCAGTCGCCGGCCCCAGCCCGGCAGTTTCATTAGATAGATCGTCCGCCACATGAACCAGGCCAGCGCGCCCGAGATATTAATGCCGAACACCTGCGCGACCGCGCTGCGATGCCCTAACGCCGCCAGCTTTCCCTGTTCGGTAAAGCGAAAAGGCTTGGGTTGACCGCCGCGAATGGCGGCGACAATGTTGTGCGCCGCGGTCTGACCCTGGCGGATCGCGAACTGCGCCGTCGGCGGGCTGAATTTACCATCGGGCAACGGCACCAACGCGCAATCGCCCAAGGCCCACACATTGGTTGTACCCTCGACCCGCAGGGACGTATCGACCTTCAACCGGCCACGTTCTTTAGTCAGAACCAGCCGGTCGATCAGCGGATTGGGTGACGACGGCACGGTCGAGATCAGGGTCTTAGTGTGAATGCGCGTTCCGTCTTCCAAGATCGCTTCGTCCCCGGTGGCAGCCGCGAGTTTCGTATGCAAACGAATCTCGATCCCGCGCCGCGCCATTAGCTTTTGCGCGTAAAGCGCTAACTTAACATCCAGTTCGGGCAGGATCCGGTCCAAGGCGTGCAGCAAGATCACTCGGACTTCGGCCGGGTCCAACTGGGGATAGTTTCCGATCACGCGCCGGACAAAATCATTCAACTCAGCCACCACCTCGGCACCCGAAAAACCACCACCGGCCACCACAAAGGTCAAGAGCTGGCGGCGAAGCTCGACATTTTCGTGTTCGATCGCGGCTTCTTCCAACACATGGATCACGTGATTGCGGATAAAGAGCGCGTCGCTCAGATTCTTGAACGGGATCGCGTGTTCCGGCAATCCGCGCAATCCGCGAAAGTCGGTCACGTTGCCTAACGCCAATACCAAATGGTCGTAATGGATCACATTCGCTTGGGGCCGAAAGCCGGGCGTGGTCGTTATCTTTTGGTTGACCGTATCGATCTCTTCGATCTCGCGCACGTGCAGATCGGTGCGCGGCAGCATCCGGCGAATCGGGCTGACGGTATCCAACATTCCGACGCTTCCAGAGACAACCTCGGCCAGCATCGGCTGAAAGACAAAGTAGTTGTCTTTATTGACCAGAATGATCTCCAGGTCGTCGCGCCGCCGCGCCGCTTTCTCTAAATTCATGGCCGTATAGACGCCGGCAAAGCCGCCGCCTAAGATAACGACCCGTTTACGTTGTTGCTTGCTCATTACAGTTCTCGTAAGTTATCCACGAATTTTCACGAATAAGAGCCGGACACGAATTTGCAGGAACGGGATTTTGACGGGTCCCGAGTTGATTCCAGGCAGTTCTTATTCGTGTCCTCAATTCGTGTAAATTCGTGGTTTATTTCCCTACCGTCTTTCACCCGCTGATACCCCGGGGATATTCAGCCGGATGCGATAAAGCGCCGAACGCGCGCACAAGTAGAGGGTCTTGCCGTCGGCATCGCCCCAATTGAAATTGTGCGCGTGGCGCGGCGTGATTATCGTCCCCAAGTGTTTACCTTCCTCCGAGATCACCCACAGGCCGCCGGGAGCCGAAACATAGAGATTGCCCTGCTGGTCCACCTTGATCCCGTCCAAACCGTCCTCGCCTGGCGCGTTCGTGAAATCGAAAAATAGGGTTCCGTTGCGCAACGTTCCGTCGGCCTGGACCTCGTAACGCATGATCGCCTTGTGCTTTTCGCCGATCTCGCCGACGGGATCGTCACCGGCGCGCGGGCTCTGTCCGGTGATCGCGCGGGGCCAGTTCCCGACATAAAGATATTTTTCATCGGGCGAAAGCGCGATGCCATTGGGACCACTCAGGTCCTTACTGACCAACTGCAGCTTTCCGTGATAGAGCGAAAAGACGCCGCTGAACGGCAACTGTTTGCGCGCGTCATTAAATGCTTTAGGAAATCCGAACGGTGGATCAGTAAAGAACAGCGTCCCGTCCCGTCGATAGACCAGATCGTTCGGACTGTTTAGGCGCTTGCCTTGATAACTATCCGCCAATACGGTTTGGGTACCGTTAATTTCGTCGCGCACCACGCGATGGTTGCCATGCTGGTTGACGGTAAGGCGTCCCTGCGGATCCAAGGTCAGTCCGTTCGAACCCGGTTGACCGTACTCGGCAATATCCGCCCCGGCGTAACCGCTCGGGGTGCGAAATACCGCTAGCTTGCCTTCGCCAGCGCCGTTGGGCGCGTATTGATAGATCGTATTGGCGTTGGGATCGCTGAACAGCAGATATCCGCCATCGCGATCGACCCAGATCGGGCCTTCGGTAAATTGAAACCCTTCCGCGAGTTTGAAAACCTTAGGATTCGGTCCCACCACGGCGTCCATTCTCGGATCGTTGCGCACGACTTCGACATTGACCTCACTCGGCGTAAGCGCGACCGGTGCCTTGCTGCCCGGATAGAATTCCAAATTGGCATAGTGGATATAAATAAAGTTGGTCGGCGGATTCGAAAGCGGCCCATTGATGCCAAAGATCGCCAGTTGGATCTGCTGGCCGGGCTTAACATTCCGACCGATCACCAGACGGTTGTCTGCGTTCCAACCGGCGACGACCGATCCTCCGGACTGACCCGGCGCGCGGGTCAATTCGCCGTCCACCCAGATCTCGGCATAGTCGTCCAGCGACGTAGCAAAGACCACGGTCGATCCGGTCGGATCAAGCTCTCCAACGCGTTCGGGCACCGTAAACTTCATCCGGTACCAGTTGAACCCCAGACGGCCATTCCCGCGCCGCTGGTCCAAAGTCGTGGGTGCAATAACTTCCCATTTCGAATCGTCAAACTCGGCGCCCCCGGCATGCGGGGTAAAATCGTAAGTCTTGACGGGCGCCCCGGTCGGCTGGCGGTCGGCGCCAGGTCCGCGAAACTCGGTCTCGACGATCTTAGTATCGCTGTAACGCCATTCGCCCTTGACCAATTTCACCCCGTCGCCCGTGGCTAGATCGATCGATGCTTGGGGCTTGCCTTCCGGTAAGCCACTCGACACGATCGGTCGCGCGGCATCGACCGCTATTCCAGACCAGCCGGTGTAGAGCGACAGCGCGATCACGAACAAAAAGAAACTTCTCAATACGATGATCAATTTATGCGAATTCATAGTTATTTCCTCCAATTACCGGCCCCGCTCTTTTCGTGATCAACGAACCTTAATTGTGTAGTAGAGAAATGGCCCACTGACCCGGCTGAACCAATGTGGTATTCCGGCCGGGATCACCAGCACCTGACCCGCCGCTAATTCGCGCTGGTTGCCGCCGTCGATGCGTTCGCCCCGCAATTCGTTCGGGCCGGTCTCGTTGGCCGCGACCGCTTGGCCGCCGGTAACCACCGTGGCGTTGCCCTCGAGTACATAAATGATGTCCGTGTCCAGGGTGTGGATCTCGGCCTGACCGGGCGCGTCGCGGCGGCTGGTATTGACCATATAATTGCGGTTGGTTCCATCCAGCAGCACCGCGCCGTTTGCAAACGACCGAGCCACCTGGTCTTTATCAAAGAACAGCACTGAACCCGGGCTGGTCACCGCGTGGTTTGAATTCGGAACACCGAGGAGCGCATTGGCGCCGGCCAGGGCGATCTCTTCGTCCTGTTGCGCGCTGGAGGCGCCGCTGACGCCGACCCCACCGACGATC
>JBDSEC010000271.1:0-2825 GCA_039920205.1 Pyrinomonadaceae bacterium | reverse complement strand
ACGTCGTGCACACCGATCAGCCGCAGCACCTTTACCTGGCCGGTTTCCATATCGACCTCAACCTCGGCAAAGCTCGCGCCCCAACCTTGCACGCTCGGGTTAAAAACGTAATAACCCAGGCCCACCTGTCCCCCTTCGGCCCACGCCTTCTGGGCCAGCGCGATTGTGACCGGATTCAGTTTCGGTATCGGATGTTTGTCGATATTGCCGGTCGATTCGTCAAGGCGCGGATTGATATCCAACCGTTCATCATAGAAAGGCAGCAGGTTGTCGGGCTTGCGCGGCGGACCGCCCGCCAGCTGTTTTTTGAGATCAAGCGCGGCGTTGTACATCGCCTTGCCATGACAATGGAGCGCGCGGCTGGCATCGCTGACAAAATCCCAGGTCGTGTGGGACGAATCGGACCAGGTAACGATCAATTCTTCCATTGGCACACCCAGCACTTCCGCGACGATCAGTGCGACCCCGGTCGGCGCGGCGTTGCCCAGATTACCCGTGCCCACTGGCACATGTATCTTGCCATTCTTGTCGCGCCAGATCAGACCATCGCTGGAATCTCGGCCGGTGTGTTCCTGGCTAAGCCGCATGCCCAGGCCGCGGCGGATTCGTCCGGTTTTGGCCGACGGCGGCGACCAATTGGACCAACCGATGGCTTCGGCGCCCTGCTTAAGACACTCGTCGACGCCCACGTTTTGCAGCGGCACATTCTGCGCCACACCGAGCGTGATCTTATCCCCGGTACGCAGCGAATTCTTGGACCGGAACTCGAACGGGTTCATTCCCAGGGCCTCGGCCACCTTGTCCATGTGCCGCTCGCGCGCATAGACCGCTTGCGGATGACCGAACCCGCGGAACTCGCCACCGACCGGTGAATTGGTGTAAACGCAGTATCCCTTAAATGCATAATTCGCCGTGCGATAGGTATTAATGATCCCCTCGCCCGCGACGCTTACCACTGGCGGGCCGCTGCTCGCGTATCCGCCGGTACGGGCGATGGCCCGACATTCGATCGCCGTGATAGTGCCGTCCTTTTTGACGCCGGTCTTCATCTCGAAGATGAACGGGTTGCGCGTATCCTCGGCAAACATTAATTCTTTAAGCGTGTATTCCAGACGCACGGGTTGGCCAACCTGGCGCGAAAGTACCGCCGCGATCGCTTGATACAAAGTTTTGCCCGGCGTGTCGGTGCATTTGCCGCCAAAGCCGCCGCCTAAGTATTGGCAGGTCACGCGGATCTTTTCGATCGGGTGTTTCAAGGTTTCGGCGATGATGTGCGCGGCGCTGTGCACGCTCTGCTGCGAATCCCAGATGGTCAGGAAGTCCCCGCTCCATGATGCCGTGCAGACGTGCGGTTCGATCGGAACGTGACATTGGATCTGCGTGACATAGCGTCCTTCGATCACCAGGTCGGCGTCCTTCAAGCCCTGCGCCACGTCGCCGATCTTGTATTCTACGGTGGGCTTATCCGCGGGCTGTGGCCCGCCGAAACCAGCCACCGGACCATTGGCAAAGATCGCTTTGTTGTTTGACGCCAAATTCGCTTCCGCGTCCGCATAGGTCGGCAGTTGGTCGTAGACGACTTGCAGGAGGTCAAGTGCCTGTTGCGCCGTATATTGATCATCGGCTGCCACCGCCGCGATCGCGTCGCCGACATAGCGCGCTTTGCGATTCATGAACCGCCGGTCGAACGGATTGTAATCACCGGCCCCTTCGATCTCTTTGAACCCGGGCACGTCGCGATAAGTAACCATCCCGCGATAGCCCGGTAATCCACGCGCAGCCGAATCGTCAATGCTTACTACTTCGGCGTGCGGATAGGGGCAGCGCAATACTTTCGCAAACAGTGGTTTAGTGAACTCGTCATCGGTACGGAAACCAATATCACCCGCAAAATGCGCTTTGCCCGTCGCCTTTTGATACGAATCCAACATGTTTTTGGTCGAATTAAGTTGCGTCGGAGCGGACGGGACCTGCGGCGTATCCACTGCGGTTGGTACGGGCGCCGGTTTCGGCACGACTACAGGAGCCGGTGCGGTCGTGCCTGACGTAGTCGCCACCGGAACCGTACTGGGCGTCTGGCTGGCTGCATAAAGGATCGATTCGATCTCGTGCGGATAATTGCCGCAGCGGCAGAGGTTGCCCGAGAGAGCGAACTTAACCTCGTCGCGGGTCGGCTGGGGATTATTCAGCAGCAGAGACACGCCGGACATGATCATACCAGGGGTACAATGGCCGCATTGGCTACCCATTTTCTCGACAAAGCCCTGCTGGACGGCGTGCAGCTTACCGTCTTTTTCCAGCCCTTCAACCGTCAGAATATCGCGGCCGACCGCATCCATCGCCAAGGTGAAACAGGAATAGACCGGTTGATTATCGACCAACACCGTGCAGGCGCCGCATTGGCCCATATTGCAGGATTTCTTGGTTCCGGTGAGGCCGAGGTCCTCACGCAACGCCAGCAGAAGAGTTCGTTGATGTGGAACCTTTAGCTTTTTGACCTCGCCATTGATCTTCAGTTCAATATCGGCATAACGATTGGCGCGGAGGTCGCCTTCGGCGCCGGTGGTAATGCGATTCTTCCCGTGCGCATCCGTGCCGCGCCGGCGGGTCAACTGGACGAATTCGAACCCGCCCGCGCCCACGGCCGCGGCCGTAACGGCTACGCCGGTGGCGACGCGCAGGAACGACCGCCGCGACGGATCGGTCGGATCGTCATTCGGTTCGACGGCGTTTGCCTCAGTTGATCTGGTTTCGTCTGTCATCTAGCTATCAACCATGGCCACCCGCTACCGCAGGTGGTACTGACCTCATCCGCCAACAGGCCC
>JBDSEC010000270.1:0-3004 GCA_039920205.1 Pyrinomonadaceae bacterium | reverse complement strand
AGCATCTTGGCCGCCGAGTTGATGATCTGATCGGTTGCAAGGATCGAGAAATTAAACGTCATGAATTCAATGACGGGCCGCAGCCCCGCCATCGCGGAACCCACGCCCAATCCGGCGAATCCAAGTTCGGTGATGGGCGAGTCGATCACTCGTTTTTCGCCAAATTCCTCGAGCAGTCCACGTGTGACCTTATAGGCTCCTTGATAGGCGCCAACTTCTTCGCCCAGCAAGTAAACCCGGTCGTCCCGGTGCATTTCTTCACGCAACGCCGCATTCAGAGCGTCGCGCATTGTCATTACAGCCATTTAGATCCTCGATCTGAGCACTATGAAACCAATACGTCAGTATAAAGTTCGGAAGGGTCCGGGAAGGGACTTTCCTCGGCAAATTTTACGGCGTGTTCAACCTGTCCGCGAACCCGGTCTTCGATCGCCGCCAACGCTTCGTCAGCTAACAATCCATGTTCACGCAATGATTCCGTGAAAAGTTTGATCGGATCACGCAACTGATTCTTTTCGATCTCCGCCCGCGTGCGGTAGTTCCCGGGATCGGACATCGAGTGTCCCATAAAACGATAGGTGCGGATCTCCAAGAGGGTTGGGTCGCCGGTCGCGCGTGCGCGCTCCAACGACCGCTCGACGGCTTCACGCACGGCCAAAACGTCCATACCGTCCACAAACTCGGACGCCATGTTATAGCCTAATGCTTTACGCGATACGTCACTTAAAGACATCGCCTTTTTCAACGCCGTGCCCATGCCGTATTGATTATTTTCGCAAATATAGATGCAGGGAAGTTTCCACAACTGCGCCATGTTCAATGATTCGTGAAACGCGCCTTGATTGACCGCCGCCTCGCCAAAGAAGCAAAGCGTCACCTGATCGGTTCCTCTGTACTTGCTGGCGAAAGCAACGCCAGTTCCTAAGGGGATCTGTCCGCCGACGATCCCATGGCCGCCCATGAAGTTCACGTTCGAATCGAACATGTGCATTGATCCGCCTTTGCCTTTGGAACAGCCCCCGGCTTTTCCATAAAGCTCGGCCATGACTTCATCGGGCGAGATTCCCTTGACAATGGCTTGACCATGTTCGCGGTAACTAGTGATCACGTAATCGTCCGGCCTGAGGGCGGACAGGGCGCCAACCCCGACCGCTTCTTGCCCGATATATAGGTGGCAAAATCCGCCGATCTTTCCCAGGCTGTAGCTTTCCGCACATTTCTCTTCGAAACGGCGGATCAATACCATCTGATATAGCAGATCGAGCAGCATCTTGGGATCCTTGCCCTTAATGCGATCAAGCTGCTGCTGCTTTTGTTGCTTGTGTTCGCCAATCAGCGCGTCTGGCGACGGTTCGTCGCCATTTTTGGCGTGCTTCGCAGTTGGTGACAATGTCGTCGATGACTCTGTGGTCTTAGTTGCGGCTTTCTTACTCATTTATTTCCAGTGACAGCAAAAATGGAAAAGCGATTAACCCAATACAACAATCAACCACCGAATCCAATGCGATTTCAAATCAATCGAGCAAATCACCAGAATTATACGCGAGTTATTGACCGGCGCGCAAAACGGCCATAAAACCAAGTTACGGATATGAAAAAAACTCCCCGGTCCATTGAAGAACCGGGGAGGGGTAAAGCAAAGCGAATTCCGAGCGTGCGCCTAGAAATTCGGCAAATAGAGTCGCGGCACCGCTTTATCGGTCGGAGAGCCCCAATTGTCACCCCGAAACGCGGCCGTGCCCGGCGGTGTGCCGCTGTTTAGTATGTTCCAACTTCCCGAAGATGGACGCCAGGTGGCAATGTCGGTCTTAGAATCGCCATCGTAATCGCCCGGCGTGGGAATGTCACCAGTTGCGCCCCAATGGATCCCCGTATAGGCATTGGTCGAACTGCTCAAAATATACCAGTCCCCCGACGAGTCGCGATAAATGGCAACATCGGTTTTGCCGTCACCCTCGTAATCGGCCGCGACCGGCGTGTCGCCGGCCACACCAAACGTGGCCGTTCGGAATGAACTTCCGGCATTATTTAGAATGTACCAGGTGTTGTCGCTGCTGCGCAGAACCGCGAAGTCGGCGCCGTTTGTTCCTTCAAAATGTCCGCGAACGGGAGTATCGCCCGTGGTTCCCCATGACAATGATCGCACCGTGTTGGTGACCGATTGAAGCACAAACCAGGACGAACTGGCAGCCGAGCGATATACCGCTTTGTCGAATTTTCCATCGCCGTCGTAATCGGCGGCGACCGGTGTGTCGCTGGAAAGGCCGAAAAACGTCTGCGTCAACACGCCGTTCGAGCTTTGCAGAATATACCAGGCGCCCGTTGATGGCCGCCAAACCGCAATGTCCAGCTTGCGGTCTCCGTCGTAATCGCCCGGAACCGGGACATCACCGGCCACGCCAAACACCGGATAAGCTCGATTGGCATAGCTTGAGCTTTCGCGCCAATACCACTCGCGGGAGGAAGGCCGCCAAACCGAGGCATCGGTTCTTCCGTCACCATCAAAGTCACCGGCCGTGAACCGCTTAGCGCCGAAAGCGCCGCCCGCCGTAATGTCGATGCTCCATCCACCAGTAATGTCACCGGCGCTGGTCGTTGCGTCGTCAACGATGTATAGCTTCCACACTCCATTGCCCTCGGTCCCGTTAAACACCGAAGCCAAAGTAGCTCCGCCTGCGGTACTGGAATTCGGATAAGGAGCGGTAAGGTCAGGCATTGTGTCGCCGGTCCCGAAATTTGACGGCCTTACCGACCCTGTCACCAACGGGCCGGCATCCGGAATTACGGCCGCGGCAGCGTCGTCAAAAGTTAGATTTACCCCTACGGCATCCGGCGTCCCGCCCGCATCAGACATCATCAAAATCGATTTACCCGACGGTCCTACCAGCAGGATATCCACATCATCCGGGTTTAAATGGTTGAAATTAGTCAACGTGACGTTTACGTCGGTGATCGCGCCGGTAAGGCCACTGGCCGTAATCGTTGATGCATAGGTTGCCGCCCG
>JBDSEC010000269.1:0-5613 GCA_039920205.1 Pyrinomonadaceae bacterium | reverse complement strand
GTCGCGGAAAGATCCGCGCCCGAAGTCTTCACTGCCGTGTCCACAGTCTGGCGCAGTTCGGCTTCTTCTTCGGGTGAAAGCTTAGCCTGGCTGCGGGCTAGCACCGTGCCATCGGGGCCGCGCACCTCCAGCAAAGCCAACATTCCCTGCTGGGCGGAGATATCCAATACCGCCTGGTTCGTCGGATCCGATTGCGCCGACAACATGACGGCCACTAGGTTGGCCATCTCTTGTAAATTACGCGCGCGTTCATCGATAGCGCGCTCCTGGATTCGCTGGCCTTCCTTGATCACTCCCTCCGGAATGGCGGAAAACCATTTTTCCAAACTGCGGTTAAAGAAGAAGTAGGAAAAGATCGCCATCGCCGTGATCGGCAAAAGGCTGACGCCAATAAAGTAAACCAGCATTCGGGTCTTGATCTTGGACCCAAGCTGGCGCTCGCGCCGTTCGCGTCGGAGCTTTAAGAGGCTGCGGACAAAGATGAAGGAAAAAACAATGAACGCGACGAAGTTGAACGTCGTCATCGCGTAAAGTAACAATGTATCCGCGGCCGTATCGGGCGGCAGCGCCGACCCGAGCCCAGCCACCTGCAACAGAACCAACGCGGACAACAGCGCCAACACCAACCCTCCGAGCATCCACGGAGCGGTCCGGCGGCGTTTGGGCTTGTCAGCGACGGGGGCGAATTCCTTCATATGCGGTACCTAAAAGTTTAGCACAAAGGGGCCGTAGGCCCCGCGGTTGGGGATTGGGGGGAAGGGGTTGGGGCCGGACCGGAAGCCCGTTAAGCAGGGTTGGTAGTACCCTCTTCAGACGGGTTCGTCAAGCGATAGCCCGCCAACCGTAAACGGCTCAACCAGGCTTAACTTTTCTTATTCGTGTCCTCCATTCATGAAAATTCGTGGTTAACCCTCCTCACTCGAAAAACGCATAGTTGCAGCTACCACACCCATCCTCTAAGCTTGATCCAATGCTGGTTTTGGGTATCGAAAGTTCGTGTGACGAGACCGCCGCCGCCGTCGTGCGCGACGGCCGCGAGATCCTGTCGTCGGTGATCGCATCGCAGATCGAACTGCATCAACTGTTCGGCGGCGTAGTGCCGGAACTAGCCTCGCGTGAACACCTGGCCAAGATCGTCCCGGTGGTGGAGGAATCCTTAAGTCTGGCCGGTGTCAAGGGAAGTGAACTTGACGGGATCGCCGTAACGGCCGGGCCGGGTCTGATCGGCGCTTTGTTGGTCGGCGTTTCCTATGCCAAGGCGATGGCGTTTGCGCTAGATAAACCGATCATTGGTATCAACCATATCGAAGGGCACGTATATTCGGTTGTCTTTGAAAATCCCCCCGTGGAATATCCCGCGATGGCGCTGATCGTTTCCGGCGGGCATACGAATCTGTTCTGGATACCCGAAGAAGGGAAGTATCAAGTCCTCGCCCGCACGCGCGATGATGCCGCCGGCGAGGCCTTTGATAAGGTCGCGAAACTTTTAGGCTTAGGCTATCCGGGAGGGCCGATCATCGAACGTTTGGCCGCGACCGGCGACCCACGCGCGGTGAAGTTTTCGTTGCCCCGCATGGGTGACGGTAAGCCGGACTTTAGTTTTAGTGGTCTAAAGACCGCCGTCGCCAAACACGTTCGCGAGACCGCCTTGCCGCCCGTGCCGGAAGGGGAAGAACCATCCATCGCGATCCGTAACTTGGCCGCGGGGTTTCAAGACACGGTCATTAGGTCGTTGGTCGGCACGATGGAACGTTTAGCGGATGAATACGAACCGCGCACGTTGATCTTGGCCGGCGGCGTCGCCTGCAACCTGGCACTGCGCCAGGCCGTGACCGAGGCCGCCGAGCGGTTGAACGTGCCGGTTTACTTCCCCTCGCCCGCGTTGACGACCGACAACGCCGCCATGATCGCCGCCGCCGGAACGGTGCGGCTGCGCAACGGCGAACGCTCGGGCCTGGGCCTGAACGCCGACGTCACTATGCGCCTACAAAACTATTTGGTGGACGACCCGCAGCTTAGACGGGATAAGGTGCGGTATAAGCTTTAGCAACCAGAATTCGGAAGCCCAAACTCGCGGTCTTGCCACGCACCCGCTAAGAGGCATAATATTACTCAAACCTTCCGTGTTTGACCGAAGGGTATTCCAATTACTTGCCCGAGTAAATTTGCCGTCCCCCGCGGCCTTGGCCGGTGCGGCGCGGTGCGCGACATTCTGCACCCCGATGACTATTTTCGAAAGAGGGAATTAAGCAATGAAGAGATGGATCTTAGGGGCGGCGGTGATTTTCGCCCTGGCGGGATTGATTGTTTCAACGAACCAGGTGGCGCAGGCTGACCGTAGCGATCTATTGGCTCAACGGCCGGAAACCATCGCATCGATCACCCTGGCTCCGGTGTTGACGGGGTTAAGTTCGCCCGTGGGAGTTTATAACGCCGCGGACGAGAGCAACCGGCTGTTTATTGTCGAACGAACCGGCAAGATCAGAGTCATGCAACCGGGCGCGACGACGGCCACCGACTTCTTGGACGTATCTGCGAAAGTTAGCTTGAACTATGTCGAGCGCGGCCTGTTGGGACTGGCCTTTCACCCACAATACAAAACCAATGGCCGTTTCTTTATCTACTATGTAAAGGTCGCGGACGGGTCGATACAGCTTTCCGAGTATCACGTCTCAAGCGGCAACCCGAATGTGGCCGACACCACCGAATTGCCGATGCTGAATATCCTGCATCCGACCAATTTGAATCATAACGGCGGCACCTTAATGTTTGGAGGTGACGGGTACCTTTATTTGGGTCCCGGAGATGGTGGTTCCGGCAACGACCCGCCACAGAACGCGCAAAATATCAATGAGTTAAAAGGCAAGATCCTTCGGCTCGATGTCGATCACGGTTCGCCGTATACCATTCCCGCGACCAATCCTTTCGCGGGCGCGACGCCCGGTGCCGACGAGATCTGGATGGTCGGGATGCGCAACCCTTGGCGGTTTACGTTCGATCGGGCTAATCGCAACAAGCTGTGGATCGCCGATGTGGGCCAAGATGCCGTCGAAGAGATCGACAGCCTCGACATCACGCAGAATCCAGCCGCGGGCGCGCGCAATGGCGGATGGCGCACGTACGAAGGGAACACTTGCACGGGGCTCGACCCGTGCGTATTCCCGACGAACTACATTCCACCAGTTTCGACCTATGCGAATGCCGGCAGCCGTTGTTCGATCACCGGTGGTTATGTTTATCGTGGACGGCGCGGAACATTCCCGCTGGGCGCGTACATATATGCTGATTATTGCACCGGCGAGATCTGGACGTTGATCGGAACGACGCAGACGTTGGTTTTGGATACCGACGCCAACCTTACGTCGTTTGGCGAGGACGAGGCGGGCGAGATCTACGCTTGTAATACCGGCAGCGGATTGGTCCGGCGATTGACCGAATCAACCGCCGTCGTGCCACGCAACGAGATCGCCGATTTTGACGGCGATCTGAAGAGCGATATTTCGGTTTACCGCGGCGGCGCCTGGTATTGGCTGAATAGCTTTACCGGCACTTTCCAAGGGGTTGCCTTTGGTAACGCCACGGACCGTCCGACACCGGGTGATTTTGATGGCGACGGTAAGACCGACCTGGCGGTTTGGCGCGACACCGAGGGCGTTTGGTACATCATCAATAGCGGCACCAATACTTTTCGCGCCATGCAATTCGGCTCGCCGGGCGATCTGCCGGTGCAGGGAGATTATGACAACGACCGCAAGGCTGATATTGCGGTTTATCGCCCCTCGAACAACGCCTGGTATTACTTGAACAGCTCGAATGGGGCGTTCATCCAGATCGTGTTCGGTATCGCCGGCGACCGGCCCGTGCCGGGTGATTACAACGGCGATGGTAAGAGTGATTTTGCCATCTTCCGGCCGTCGGCCGGGCTGTGGTCCATCTCGTTCAACGGTGGCGGAACGCAGACGACTGCTTGGGGCGCCAATGGCGACATCCCGGTCGCGGCGGATTACGATGCCGACGGCAAAACGGATCTAGCCGTCTTCCGGCCGACCGGTGGCGGATGGTATGTCTTGCGCAGTTCGGACGGCGCGATGCAATCGGCGGCGTGGGGCGCCAACGGCGATGTGCCGGTCCCGGGCGATTACGATGGTGACGACAAAGACGATTATGCGATCTACCGTGCCGGTGGGTGGTATATATTGCGCAGCTCGGATGCGGCATTAAAGTCGGTCGCGTTTGGTATCGCCGGTGATCTGCCGATACCAGCGGCGTACAAACCGCAGTAGTCGCTTGACTCAACCTAAAAGGCCGGTGCGGATCAGAGGTCCGCGCCGGCCTTTCTGGTGCCGGTTAGGGCATTTTGGGTATGTCGGAAAGCGGCCACTTCTAACGGCCTTCGATTTTACTTGTGCCCGTTAACCCCCGAGGCTTATCATTACAGATACGTTTCCCCCGTCCCCGACCGGTTTTTGTTGCTCACGCCCCGATAGTTCTTGTCTGCCTTGCTGATCACGTGTTGCGGTTCGCGTAACCGGAGCCGGGCTGTTTCATTGCCCAGGAGGGATCGATGGTGAAGAGACTGATACTTGGGGTCTGGTTGATTTGCGGTACCGTTGGAGTGGTCGTGCATAACTTAAATATTACGCAGGCCGATCAGCCCGGCACAATGGTAATGCGTCCCGCTTCGATCGAGACGGTGGCGTTTCAGCCGGTGTTGACCGACCTGGATGTGCCGATCCTGGTGACCAATGCGGGCGATCTAAGTAACCGGCTTTTCGTCGTCGAATTGAGAGGCAAGATCAAGGTAGCGCAAACGGGCGCAAGCACCGCCACGGTGTTCCTGGATCTATCGTCCACTATCCTAACGAACGAAGGCGAGCAGGGCTTGTTGGGGCTCGCCTTTCACCCGCAATACCGCACCAACGGACGGTTCTTTGTTTACTACACTAAACCACCGGATGGCTCGCTCCAACTCTCGGAGTTTCATGTTTCGGCGGCCAACCCGAACGTCGCGAATCCCACCGAGATCCCGTTGCTGAACATTCCGCATCCCTTCAACGCGAATCACAACGGTGGGATGTTGGCGTTCGGACCGGATGGGTATCTTTATCTGGGGCCAGGTGACGGCGGCAACGGAAACGATCCGCCGAATAACGCGCAGAATATCAATTCGCTGTTAGGAAAGATATTGCGGTTAGACGTGGATCATCCCAATGGATCAATCCCGTATTCGTCGCCGGCCAGCAATCCGTTTTTTGGTGCAACGCCGGGTGCCGACGAGATCTGGATGACGGGCATGCGCAACCCTTGGCGGTTCTCGTTTGACCGGGCCGATCCAAACAAATTGTGGATCGGCGATGTGGGCCAAGGCGCCCGCGAAGAGATCGACCGGGTCGACCTGACGCAAGATCCGGCAAGCGGTGCGCGTAATGGTGGATGGCGAATATTTGAGGGAGTTAATTGCACGGGTCTTGATCCGTGCGTCCCCCTGCCGGCGAATTACGTTCCGCCGGTCGCGGATTATGCTCATATCGGCGGGCGATGTTCGATCACCGGCGGCTATGTTTACCGTGGTTCGCGGGGAACGTTTCCGACGGGCACTTACATTTACGCAGA
>JBDSEC010000268.1:0-5407 GCA_039920205.1 Pyrinomonadaceae bacterium | reverse complement strand
TTTCGATCTTTTTGGTCCAGTGGCATTGGCCCGCCGCGCTGGCCGTCTTGGCCGTGGTCGGTATTACGACTTTGCTGGGTGCGCTGAACGGTTTTCTTATCACCAAGGTCCGGATGCAACCGTTTATCGTTACTCTTTGCGGGCTGCTTTTTTATCGCGGACTGGCACGATTTATTGCCAATGATGAAACCAAGGGGTTTGGGGCCGCCACCGGATTCGAATCTTTGCAAAAGGCGGCAACCGGCAGCGTGTTGGGCGTGCCGACACCATTCATTATCCTGATCGTTATCAGCGTCGTTGCCTGGGTCGTCCTGCACCGTTCGATCTACGGCCGGTATCTTTTCGCCGTGGGACGGAATGAAACGGCAGCACGGTATTCCGGCATAAACGCAAATTTGGTGATTGCGAGTGCCTATGTTTTGTGTGGTTTTTTGGCGGCGATCGCCGGGATCCTTTTCGCCTTTTACACCAACTCGGTCCAACCGTCGGCGCACGGAAATTTTTACGAACTTTATGGGATCGCGGCGGCGGTTCTGGGGGGTTGTTCGTTGCGCGGAGGCGAGGGGTCGATCATTGGAATTCTGATCGGAACGGCGCTGCTGCAAGTGTTGCAGAATCTGGTGAATTTGCTGGGTATCCCCAGTTCGCTTAATTTTGCCGTCATGGGCGCGGTGATCCTGATCGGTGTAACCGCGGACCAGTTGTTGAAAACCCGGCGTGCCGCGCGCGTGACCAAGTAAGCCATTCCGATGAGCATTACCGATAGCGAAGCGCCTATGACGACCGCCACACGTTCCGCCGTTTGGGAGGAACGCTGGCACCCCCTGCGCGAAGAATGGGTCGTCATCGCGGCCCACCGTCAGAACCGGCCGTGGAGCGGCGAAACACTTTCGCACGACACCAAACGAACTCCGCCTTACGCGGCTGACTGCTATCTTTGTCCCGGCAATCCGCGGGTGAGCGGCGCTCGCAACGAAACTTACTCGGGCGTGTACGTATTTGATAACGACCTACCATGTGTAGGCGCTAACGCAAGCGTTGACTTGGCCCGACCGCCCGGCATTTATCAGAATCGTCCGGCTACCGGGGTGGCCCGCGTTGTTTGTTACAGCCCCGATCATGGCCTTTCGCTGGCCGAGATGCGCCCGTCAGAGATCGAGAATTTGATCCGCGTGTGGCAACAACAATACGCTGAACTCGGCGGGCGCGACGGGATCAACCATGTGCTGATCTTCGAGAACAAGGGCGAAGCCGTGGGGGTCTCGAACCCGCATCCGCACGGGCAGATATACGCCACCAACTTTGTCTTCAAGACCATTGAAACCGAAGCCCGGGCTGCCGCCGCGCACTTTCACGCGACCGGACGAACGTTGATGCAAGACATCATCGCCGCCGAACAACAAGACGGCCGACGGATCATTTTCGAGAACGAGACCGCGATCGCATTTCTGCCGTACTTCGCGCGCTATGCGTACGAGGTTTATGTGGCGCCCAAACGCCCGGTGCCGAGCGTGGCCGATCTGACCGAAGCGGAAACCGGGGAGCTCGCGGCGGCGTTAAAGTCGGTGCTCGTGAAATACGACAATCTGTGGCAGATGCCATTTCCGTATGTCATGCCGCTGCATAACGCCCCGACGGACGGTCTAGATCATCGCGGGTTCCACTTTCATATCGAATTTCATCCGCCGTTACGCAAGCCCGATCTGTTGAAGTATCTGGCTGGTCCAGAGATCGGCGGCGGTAATTTCTTGTCCGATACTTCGCCCGAAGAAAAGGCAGCTGAATTGCAGATGCGATCGAACCTTCATTACCGGCAGGAGCTAAGCGCTTGACGATGACGGCCGCCGATCTACTTCCGCTGCTCAAACGGCTACACGAAAGCATCCGTGAAGCCGTTGTCACCGAATGCGAACGGTCGGCCCTGGAATCCCTTTCCGAGATCGCGCAAGAGGAGGAAGGCGACACCATCTACGCGATCGACCGCGTCAGCGAGGAATTGATCGTAGAGTTTTTCGAGCGCGAGATCGCACCGCTGACCTCGGTCGTCTTGATCGCCGAGGGAATCGCCGACGGCAAGCTCGTCCTGCCGCGCGGCATCGTCGAAGCCGCCGCCACTTGGCGAATCATTGTGGACCCGATCGATGGAACGCGCGGATTGATGTATCAGAAACGCCCGGGATGGATCTTGACCGGGGTGGCACCCAACCAGGGTCCGGACACCGGGTTGGCTGATATCGAATGTGCGATCCAAACCGAGATCCCGTTGGTCAAACAACATCTGTCGGACGTTATTTGGGCGACGCGCGGTGGCGGCGCCGAGGCCGAAAGATACAACCGCCTAGCGGGAACCAGCACCGCGCTGGAGTTAAGACCCTCCGGCGCGACAACCATTGCCCATGGATTTGCCAGCATATCGCGCTTCTTTGCCGGCGTGGGGGTCGAATCCGCGTCAGTTTATGAGGCGATCGTGACGGGCGCCTTGGGACCGGTTCAGGCGGGCAAGGCGCATTGTTTCGAAGATCAATACATCTCGACTGGCGGACAGTTGTATGAACTGATGGCCGGGCGCGACCGGTTCGTGGCGGACCTGCGGCCGCTGTTCGAGATCACGCTCAACCGACAAGGGCTGCGGTTGGGGATCTGTTGTCACCCATACGACCTTTGCACCGAATTGGTCGCCCGCGAGTTAGGCGTGATCGTGACGGACGAGAAAGGCGAGCCACTGAACGCTCGTTTGTCGGTCGAACCCGATGCGGCCTGGATCGGATATGCCAATCAGGGAATTCGAGAACAGATCGAACCATTGCTGCAAGCGGAATTAAGGGCGCGAGAATTACTGTAATGAACCGAGCCAGCCAACGGACTGAACCTGAATTGCCCGACGTTACCGCATTCATCGAAATGGTGCGAACCGCACCGGGCTTCTTCGACGGGGCGAGCGGCGACATCTTCGTCACTCGTGCGCCGGGGCGCCTGGATGTGATGGGCGGGATCGCCGATTATTCGGGCGCTTCGATGTTGGAACTGCCCATTGCGGAGGCGGCCATCGCCGGTCTGCAACGTCAAAAAGAGCGCCGGATAAAGATCAAGAGTTTGGTCGCGGACGCGCTCGATGGTAATCGCGAGTTCGAGCTGCCGCTGGACGAGTTGGAAACCGGTGGCGAGCCCATCAACTACGAGGCCGCGCAGGCCCGCTTTGCCCACAACCCGAACGACCATTGGGCCGCCTATATCGCGGGTGCGTTCCTAGTACTGATGCGCGAGCGGGGCGTTCGCTTTGACGAAGGCGCGCGGATCCTGCTCGACTCCCGCGTTCCCGAGGGCAAAGGCGTCAGTTCCTCGGCCGCGATCGAAGTCGCTGCGATGAGCGCGATCGCCTCAGCATTCGATATTGAACTCGAGCCCGACGAAATGGCTCGATTGTGCCAGATGGTCGAGAATCTGATCGTCGCTGCTCCTTGCGGGATCATGGACCAGATGAGTTCGGTACACGGCCAGGCTAACCGACTGGTACTGATCGGCTGTCAGCCGGCGGAAATGTACCGGACATTGGAATTGCCGGATGAATTGCAACTGTGGGGCATCGATTCGGGCGTGCGCCATTCGGTCGGCGGTGGTGATTACGGCGCCGTGCGCACCGGTGCCTTCATGGGTTACCGCATGATCGCGGACTTGGCGGGGTTGACGGTCGAACCGTCCGGTCAGGCGGGCGTGGTTCGAATCAATGACCCGGAATGGGGCGGCTATTTAGCCAACCTCACGCCGGCGGAATTCGAGTCGGAGTTTTCTCAGAAATTGCCCAAGAAGATCACGGGCAAGGAATTCCTGGCGCGGTATCAAGGGATCACCGACACGGTCACGCGCATCAATCCTGAAAAACGTTACGCCGTATTGAATCCGACCAGACACCCGATCCACGAGAATGAACGGGTGACGATATTCGTGGCCCTGCTGCAAAAATCGATCACCGAAATACGCGCGCGTTCGCTCGGCGAATTGATGTACGCCGCGCACGAAGGCTACAACTCTTGCCGGCGTGGTTCACCGGAAACCGATCGGTTGGTCCAGTTGGTCAAGCGTTCGCCGGAGCTATACGGAGCTAAGATCACCGGTGGAGGCAGCGGCGGAACGGTCGCCGTTCTGGGGCGTAAGGGCGCCGGCGAAGCCGTCAACCAGGTCGCGCGCGAATACGAACAGCAGACGGGTTATCAGCCTTACATCTTCAGCGGGTCATCAATGGGCGCGGCCGCGTTTGGACATTTGCGGATCGACCTTAAGGAGTAAACCAAGTGGCAGTGTTGGTAACCGGCGGGGCCGGATACATCGGAAGTGCAACGGTCGAACGGTTACTTGCCGCGGGCCAAGAGGTCGTCGTGTTGGACAACTTGGTTTACGGCCACCGCGCGGCGGTGCCTGCCGAGGTGCCGTTTTATGAAGGACAAGTGGGTGATCGCGCGTTGGTCCAACGCATTGTGGCGGAACACGCAATAGATTCGTGTGTGCACTTTGCGGCCTACGCCTACGTTGGCGAGTCCGTGACCAACCCGGCGAAATATTTCGAGAACAATACGGTCCAAACCAATGGATTGCTGAATGCCTTGATCGACGCCGGCGTGAAACGCGTTGTCTTCTCTTCCACCTGCGCGACCTATGGCGAGCCGCAGCGCATCCCGATCGATGAAACGCATCCGCAGAATCCGGTCAATCCCTATGGTTGGTCCAAGTTCATGACCGAGCGGATCCTGGAAGCTTACGATTCAGCATACGGACTAAAGTTCGTGGCTTTGCGTTATTTCAACGCTTCGGGCGCGACCGCAAATTGCGGCGAGCATCACGACCCCGAGACCCATTTGATCCCGAATGTTTTGATCGCCGCCGACGGTGGTCTGCCGTACGTGCCGGTGTTCGGAAGCGATTACGAAACGCCGGACGGGACCTGCATTCGCGACTACATCCATGTGGCCGACTTGGGTGACGCCCATCTGCGGGCGCTGGATCATCTGAAAAGTGGCGGCGATTCGACCCATATCAATTTGGGTAACGGCCTCGGGTTTTCGGTATTGGAAGTTATCGAAACGGCGCGGCGGGTCACGGGGCGTCCGATCGAAATGCGAATGGAACCGCGTCGTGCCGGGGACCCGGATCGGCTGATCGCCGACGCAAACAAAGCGGCCACTGTGCTCGGGTGGAAACCGCGCTTTGCTGATCTGGAGACTATCATTCAAACGGCGTGGGATTGGAAACAGGCCCATCCGAAGGGCTGTATTTAAAAGTGAGAGTGGGAAGTTAATGCCGACGGTAGTTGTCTTGAGTTGGACGCGCTCAAGCGTTTGTAGCCCCGCCTTGTATCTTGAAAAAGCGAGTTAGTGTTAAATAAAGTTTGGCTCGGGTCGCGCCCGAGACAAAA
>JBDSEC010000267.1:0-5811 GCA_039920205.1 Pyrinomonadaceae bacterium | reverse complement strand
ACCCCGAACATCTGTTAATATTTGGGCCAGTTACCACCCCCCTATTAGTTAAATATTTTGAAGGGAACACCTGCCTAAATGCGAAATCGAATTACGCGCGGAGCAAGTTTATTGCTCTCGCTCCTATTGCTATTGACCTTGATGCCGTTGCGCGCCCGGGCGGACGAGGGCATGTTTTTGCCTGACGCCGTCGCGACCTTGCCGTTAGCTAAAAAAGGTCTGAAGATCAAACCGATCGATATTTACAATCCTAATGGGATCAGCCTGAAAGACGCGATCGTGATCGTGGACGGCGGCACGGGCGAATTCGTTTCCGCCGATGGATTGCTATTGACCAACCATCACGTTGCCTTTGACGGATTGGTTTCGGCCTCGACCGAGGATAAGAACCTGGGCGATGAAGGCTACCGCGCCAATTCGCGCGCCGAAGAGCTGCCGGTCAAGGATTACCAAGTCACCATCACACAAGAGATCAAAGACGTGACGGCCGAGATCAAGGCCGGTACGGAAGCGATGGCGCCCGCCGCGCGCGCCGCCGCGATCGCGACCAAGATGGGCGATATGCAGAAAGCCGATTCGCGGCCGATGGACGGCATCCGCGTCAATGTGCAGGCCCTGAACGAAGGGATGTACTACTACAAATTCACTTACTACATCCTGCGCGATGTCCGTATCGCGTATGCGCCGCCCCGCAACATTGGGTTTTACGGTGGTGACCCGGACAACTTTGAATGGCCGCGTCATTGCGGTGATTTTACGTTCATGCGCGCCTACACCGGTCCTGATGGCAAGCCGGCGGATTATTCCAAGAACAACGTTCCGTACAAACCAAAGAAGTGGTTGACCATTTCGATGGACGGGGTAAAGAACGACGATTTCGTCATGGTCATGGGGTATCCCGGTTCGACGCGGCGTTATCGCGAGAGCTATTCGGTCGCTTATAACCAGGACATCGGCATGCCGTTCCTGGTCGACCTGTTCGCCGAACAGATCCGCATCCGCCAAGAGGTTGGTAAGTACAACCCGGCGCTGAAAGTGTCTCTGCAAAGCGACATCTTTAGCATTGCCAATTCCATGAAGGCGTTTGATGGCGGGGTTATCGCCATGCGCCATGCTAACGTGGTCCAAAGCAAACGCAACGAGGAAGCCGCGTTCACCAAATGGCTGGAAGCCGACCCCGCGCGCAAGGCGAAGTACGGCGAGGCGTTGCCGAACCTGGCGCAGATCTACTCGGTCTGGAATACGGAAGGGCCGCGTAGTCAGACCATTCAGACCTTGGCCGGCACCAGTGCGCCGCTGCAACTGACCGCCATTGCGGCGCAGGTCGCGATCGACAAGGAGAAGCCGCAAGCGGAACGCAATCCGGCGTTGGCTCGGACGGCGATGGTAATCAAAAGCCAGATCGGACCGGCTTTGGCCGACCGTAATCTGACCATTGAACGCGAAGAGCTGATCTACATGTTGCGGCAGGCGGCGGAACTTCCCGTAGCGCAACGCTTTGATTTTGTCGAAAAGCTCTTTGCCGGCAAACAAGGTGAAACGCGGCTGCGCGCCGAGGCCGACTTTGCGCGTTCGATCGTGGAGAGTTCGCATTACAACACGCCGGATGCGATCGCCGGTCTATTCGACATGAGTTTGGCGCAAATGCAGGCGGCGAACGATCCGCTGTTAAACTTCGCGATCGCTCTGGGCGCGGCGTTGAACGATGCGCAAGCGAAGTCGAACACTTTTAATGCGACGGTCGCGCGTTGGCGGCCCGTTTATGTCAACGGTATGGCCGAAATGCACGGCGGAAAACCGTATCCCGATGCTAATCGCACATTGCGGTTCACCTACGGCTCGGTTAAAGGTTACGTTCCGGAAGAAGCAATGACGGCGTCGGCGTTCACTACGCTTTCCGGAGTGTTGGCCAAGGACACAGGCCGCGAACCGTTCAACGCGCCGTCCAAGCTCCGCGAACTGGAGAACGCGAAGGACTTTGGGCCGTATGCACCGAAGGGCGGCGATATCCCGGTGAACTTCTTGTCCACCACGGATATTATTGGCGGTAATTCGGGCAGCCCGATCATGAACGGCAAGGGCGAGCAGGTCGGGATCGTCTTTGACGGAAACTACGAAGGGTTGGGTAACGACTTCTTCTATAACGACGCCCGCGGCCGCACCATCTCGGTGGACATTCGCTATGTGTTGTTCGTAACGGATAAGTTCGGCGGTGCCGGATGGATCCTTCAGGAACTCTCGATGAAGGGCGGTAAGAAGTAAGCCGGTTTCAACGTTAACTTAAAAAGCCGCTCCGAATTTCGGGGCGGCTTTTTATTTTCGCAATGCTGGTTGGTTAACTCAGCGGCAACAGGCTGTCGATGAACGTGCCATAGTCCGCGTTGTGCGGTGCGTCGAGTTCAACCGAGTTATAGGAAAGAATAATGATCGGCCGTTTGGCCTTGATCACATCCAGCTTCCAACTAACGGTCGAATCATCCATGTCACCCATACCGTGCTGGGTCAACGCCTCCATCCCATTCAATTTGGTGCGCGCCGCAACGCCGTCGGGCCGCGCGTTCGGGATGAAGCGCGCCAACTCGTCGCTGATGCCATTGACGACGCCGTCATAATCTGTGTTGTCCGGCACCATGATGATGATCCGCAGCGCGTTATCCTCGCTGGCCAAAACCATTTGCTTCTCGTCCGGCTGGGCGTTCCATGATTTGGGTAGCACGAACTTTATTCCGCCGGTTTCCATGCGATAGATGTCTTCGCCGTTTGGAGTCTTTGTTTCCGTGCGAAACATCGTATTGCTGACTTTTTTCGGTGCCGGCTTGCTCGCCGGCGCAGCCGTATTCGCGTTGGTCACCCGCTGATCGGGCGCGGGTTTCTTACACGCGGCCGAGCTTAGCAAAACGGCGCCGCTCAGCGCGAGACAACCTATGAAAGTGACGATCCTCATTACTCCTCCAAACCTAGTGCCGGGGGTAGATTCAAAAAACCCAAGTGAGGGTTGACTAGGGCAAAACGGCCAACCAACTAAATCACGAAGCTATGCTAGCACCGACTGCGGATTTCGTGAATTCCCGCATGCTTTCCTTCAAAGTGCCAATGGTGCAGATACTAGACGGCTCTTGGCCCGCCGTTTGCCGAAGTCCCGGCCCGATAAATGCCATTCGCTTGCGCACCCGCGCAAACTGGTTCATGCTAAATATCAATAATTTGGACGGTCGAGGCTATTTGATGGAAAACGAGAATCTAAAGTTGGCTTATACGCTTTTATGTGACGATGTGCGGCTGGAAATGGGTAACAAACTCTCATATATGGGGGTTTTTCAAAGCATCATGGTCCAGCAACTGCCCGTTTCGCTGATAAAATTCGCCGTGGTGAACCATTGGGTGGGTGACGGAGCCTATCTTTCCGAAGTGCGGATCCTTAGTCCGGACCGGTCGCAACCGGTGGTGGTTTCGCAACCGACGCAGTTTGAGCTAGGTACCGGCGGATTTGCCGATAACATTAGCTTTTTCGTGAATGTACAGTTTCCGGTAGCGGGTGAATACTGGGTGCAGACGCTGGTGAATTCTTCACTTTATAATGAATTCTCTTTGGCCGTTACCGATCAGCATAGCCGGCAAGCCGACGATGTTTCCGAAGCAGTAAATTAAGGCGCACAAAACAAAAAGGGCGTAAGTTGAATGGACAATTCCATTAACTTCGCCCTCTTTTTTGATCTGGTGCGGATGAGAGGAATCGAACCTCCACGATGTCACCATCACGGGCTTCTGAGACCCGCGCGTCTACCAGTTCCGCCACATCCGCATAAACAAAAGCAATTTTCAATATACGGGCGGGCCGGAATGGTGTCAAGAATGGGTACTTAAGGGCTCGTGACCAGCTCATTTTAACCAACAGTCAGGATGATAAGAACGCGGTCGTGAAATGTACGACATGCTTTAGCTAGTCGACGTGGCAGTTGGTTCAAGTTGGGCTTAACCGCGGAACGGCAGGTTGGATTGCGACCGCATCGGACGACCGGTATATTAAATTTGGAACGGACAATGGAACAGCAAATCAATTTCGCGGAACGACTGGCGGCGGTGCAACAACGCATCCGCGACGCCGCAATGCGGGCCGGCCGCGCAACCAGTGAAGTTAAGCTGATCGCGGTTTCGAAAACGCATTCGGTCGAAGCCATCAATGCGGCGATCGCGGCGGGGGTCACTGACCTGGGCGAAAACCGGGTGCAAGAGGCCGAGCCGAAGATCGACTTCATCGGAAGAACGAATGCGAAATGGCACTTGATCGGACCGCTGCAAGGGAACAAAGCCCGGCGTGCGGTCAAGGCGTTCGATGTAATTCATACGTTGGATTCTGTCGAACTGGCAATTCGCCTGGATCGGCATTGCGCCGAGGAAGGCCGCACCATGCTGCCGGTCCTGATCCAAGTGTCGCTGGCCGGAGAAGCCAGCAAATCCGGAGTCGAACCTGCCGTTGTCGATCAATTAGTGGACACCGTGCGGGATCTGGAGCATCTAAGCCTGCAAGGGTTGATGACCTTGCCGCCATTCTTTGATGTTGCGGACGCGACCCGCCCTTATTTCCAGCAGTTGCGGGAACTGCGCGATCGTTTGGCGGCGGTTGGTGCGTTCGCCGGAACGGGCGAACTCTCGATGGGAATGAGTCACGATTTCGAAGTGGCCATCCAAGAAGGCGCGACAATGGTGCGGGTCGGAACGGCTATCTTTGGCGAACGAGAAAACCTTGGTGGATAATTAGTCAATGCTGATCGCGCGAATCTACACGATCCTTTTTTACTTGATCTGGGCGATCACGGGCTGCGTGACGCTGCTGTTATTGCTCCGGGTGGTGATCAACTATGCCAACGTGAATCCGTTTTCGCGCTGGGTATTGGCCGTGCGCCATTGGTCCGACCCGTTCGTCGAACCGGTGCGGCGCACGATCATGGGTTATGGGCTTTCGTACAAAGTCGCACCGATCATCAGTATCCTGCTCACTTTGTTGCTCGGGTATGTCGCGGTCGAATTTGTTTCCAGCGTTATTGTTACCGTAGCCAACACATCGCGAGCGTTTGCGATCGGTAACTTTGTCGCCGCCGTGGGCTTTATTCTCTACGGCTTGTTAGCGCTGTATGGCGCGCTATTGATCATTCGCATCATTTTTTCTTGGGGACAGGTGCGCAGTTCCAATGTCTGGATGCGCCGGTTGGCCGTGATCACCGACCCGATCTTGGTGCCGCTTCGCCGGGTCATACCACCGTTGGGAATGTTCGATCTGTCGCCCTTGGTGGCGTTCTTGATCATCTGGATCTTACAACAGGTCGTCAGCGCGACGATGTTGCGCGGAATGCCGGTGGGTTGATGAATGCTTGAACTATCCGAGCGCGATGGGTGGATAATTTTTTCGGTTCGCGTGGTTCCGCGCGCATCCCGGACCGAGATCGTAGGGCTACTCGATGGCGCGTTGAAAATTAGAATTGCCGCACCGCCGGTAGACGGTGCTGCGAACGAAGAGTTGATCCGCGGATTGGCGAAAGCATTGGGCATCCCACCGCGCGAGGTCGGGATCGTTCGCGGCCAGACCGGTAAGTCAAAGCAGATCCGCGTTCCCGCCGCTTGCCGGACACAACTCATGGCGCTTACCGGCTAAGTCAACGCGGCGCTTGACACACTTCAACGCGCACCACCACCGACGGCAACACCATACAACTATTTGGTTTTCTTAAGAACGAACCTAGATCAGTGTCCGGCGACGGCGCCGACCGCGCGAGCCAGCAGAGGCTGCCGCTCGTGCTTATTGCAGGCCAAACC
>JBDSEC010000266.1:0-3455 GCA_039920205.1 Pyrinomonadaceae bacterium | reverse complement strand
GATAATTTCGTCAGAGTAACTGGCTCCGCCACCTGCGGGCGGGTCGCCCGCGTTCCGGCAGAGCCCGCCCACTGGTTAGTAGGGGGCTAGATAGCCGAGAACATTCATTGGATGTTGGATAATTTCGGCAGAGTAATTGGCTCCGCCACCTGCGGGCGAGTCGCCCGCGCTCCGGCAGAGCCCGCCCACTGGTCAGTAGGGGGCTAGATAGCCGAGAGCATTCATTGGACGTTGGATAATTTCGGCAGAGTAACTGGCTCCGCCACCTGCGGGCGGGTCGCCCGCGTTCCGGCAGAGCGCCCGCGCCGCTTCGCAACGGGCATGTCGGCTTGGACGTTCGCCCATCTCGAACGCAGACTTTGGAAGGGCGCATCAAAACGGGCCAGCCCAATTAGGACTGACCCTTTAGATCGTCAACCACAAAACCCAAACTACGGGTTGTAGCCCGCCGGCACCGGAATGTCGCCATTCAAACCGAAGTTCTGGGCGCGGAAGCCGTTGTTACTGCTGTTGATGATGTACCAATTACCTTCGCTCGGGCGGAAAACGGCGACATCGGTTTTGCCGTCACCATCATAATCGCCTTGCGCGGGAATATCACCAGTAGCACCAAAGGCCACGCCCGTGAAACCGGCCGTACTGCGCAGCAGATACCAACTATTATCGCTCGGGCGAAAGACGGCCAGGTCGGCCTTGCCATCGCCATCGTAGTCGCCGGCTACCGGAAGATCGCCATTTAGGCCGAATGCTACACCACGATAAGCGTTAGTCGAACTCTGCAGAATATTCCACGTACCATCCGAACCGCGGAAGGTACAGAGATCAGCCTTGCCGTCACCGTCATAATCACGCGGCACCGGCGCATCGGTGGCCAAGCCCCAGTTCACCGCACGGAACGAACTGTCGTTGCTGTTGATGATGTACCAGGTCCCGCTGCGGACCACGGCCAGGTCGGTCTTACCGTCACCGTCATAGTCGGCGGGCACCGGTTTGTCACCGGCCAGGCCGAATGCTGCAGTTCGCAAGGTGTTGGTCGCGCTTTGCTGTATATACCAACTGCCGTTACGGAAGACAGCCGTGTCGGTCTTGCCGTCGCCGTCGTAATCACCCGGAGCGATCTTGTCGCCGTTCAAACCAAAGGCTTGCGATTGGAACGTATTGCTTTGGCTGGCGATCTCGTACCAGGTAGCGGCCGACGGTCGGAATACGGAAAGATCGGTTTTTCCGTCACCATCAAAGTCGGCTACCGCAGCGCTTGGTGGCCGCAGTGAATTCTCGTAAATACCACGTCCATGCGTGGCGATACGAATGAATCCAAACACGGGGTGGATCTCCATCCCAAAGACCGCGACGCGCGGCAGACCACTATTGAATGGCGTCCAAGACGTTCCGCCATTGATCGAACGAAACACACCGATGTCGGTGCCGACGAAAATGTTTTGCGGATTTACCGGATCAATGGCAAATGCGTTACACGGAACATCCGGAACGCCGGTTCCCATCGCGACCCAGGTCGGTGTTCCGGTCAACAAATTGGTAGTTTTCCAAACGTGTTGCCCGGCGGCCAAACCCCAGCCAGTCAAGGCGACATAGGCCACATTCGCATTGGTCGGATCGATCGCAACCCGCCCGACATAGCGCGCCGGTATCGGCCCGGTCACATCGGTCAGGGTGCTGGATCCGGTGGTCGTCGCAAAAACTTGGCCGGTCGTCAAACCAATGAGGCGAACGTTATCGTCTTGCTTGGAAATAGCGATCGCGCTGGTCCGCGCAGGTAAGGGTGACTGACTGACGATGGTCATGGTTGTTCCCAAATTGTTCGATCGATACAACCGGTCCGTCCCAAAGTAGAGCGTATTCGGAGTTCCCGGTCCGCTTACCATCGGAGCATAGAAAAGGGTTGCATCGGTACAGGCAATGCCATTGGCCGTCCCGCCACAACCCAATATGGGGCTGGTCCAATTCGGATCACCCGGATTTCCGGTATCGGTCGTCGTCGCCCGGGAAAACCCGATCTGCGAATTGGTTTGGTTAAAGTATGTGTGGTACGCGTTGTAATTGATAATGCTGGTCGCGCTCTGGTCAATGACCGCAAATCCTCCATCGCCACCGTCGGAACGGATCCAGGTCGCTCCGTCCTGCAGGAAATATTCGGTTCCGTTATCCTGCGTTCCGCCCAACATAGCATTACGATCGGTCGGGTGCAGCGCCAGCCCCGAAAACTGAGTCGCGCTAAAGGTGCTGTTATTCAAATTGGTCCACACCACGGTGCCGGCCGTGACATCATTAGTCTTCCAAATGCCGCCGTCGCTGCCGAAATACACGATGTTAGTATTGGAAGGAGCGATCCCGATCGCGTGTGAATCAACGTGTAGGCCCGACGAGGCACTGGCAAAAGTGGTTCCGCCATCCGTGGAACGCCGGAACACTGCGGCGGGCGAACCGGCCAAATAGACCTTCTGCGCATTTGCCGGATCGATCGCCACCGCGATGTCATAGAAACATTGCGGGTTACAATAACCGTTGCCCGCGGTCAAAGTCGTGGGCCAGGTCTGCCCGCCATCCGTTGACTTATAGACCGTACCTGTACCGTCACCAGTCGCAGCGACGACCGTAATGACTCCGCCGACATTGTTGATGGCGAAATGGTTACGTGTGTTTGCCGTAACACTAACTTTGGTTTGCGTAAAAGTTGGCGTCGCCGATAACGCATTGGTCGTGCGGTAAATTCCTCCACCGCCGGCCGCGGCCGCACCGCGCACACCAACCAACATATTGCTCGGGTTACCGGGCTCGAAAACGACGTCAGTGACCGAAGTAACAACGCTCGGCGGTACATCCAACCGCTCGAACGTTGGGCTGGCGGCCAATCCATTGGTCGTCCGGTATAACCCTACACTCGGCGGCGCCGGCAAATTCCCCCCCCCGATTCCGCTGGTGCCGGTCGTCGAGGCGACAAAAAAGGTATTGGCGTCGGTTGGCAGCACCGCGATCGCACTGATCGAGCGCCCGGTGAAAATATCCGCACCAACCGCATTCTTATTCAATGCGGCCGAAACCACCGGCGACGTGTCGGCGTTGGTTATGCGATAAATGCCCACGCCGAAAAAGCTGTCACCGGAAAAATTTGCTTCACCGGTTCCCACATATACGATCGTGGGGTCCGAGGGTGCGATCACCACGGCGCCAATCGCCAGCGAAAGCGCGTTGTCCAATAGCGGCGTCCAACTGGTCCCGCCATTTAACGTGCGGTATAGCCCGCCTTGTGCCGTTCCTACATAAGCAATATTCGGGTTGGTCGGGTGAACCGCGATACAGGTCACGCGCCCGCTGTTATTGACTCCCGAGATGGGCGTCGGACCTAACGGCCGCCAGACCGGATCGGCCGCGATCGCCACCGGTGAAGCGGTACGTTGTTCCTGAATGCGGCGTTCGGCTCGCATCGTTTCAAAGAT
>JBDSEC010000265.1:0-7553 GCA_039920205.1 Pyrinomonadaceae bacterium | reverse complement strand
CGGGGTGATCTTGACCCAAGACACGGCCGACGTATTCTCGCCCAAAGGGCTACGCGGAGCGATGGGCTCGAGCTTTCGGCTTCCGTTATGGATCGGCGCGAACTTCGAGGCAGCGATCGATTGGTGCCGAAAAAATGGCATCGTCACCGTCGCGACTGAGGCAACTGCGTCAACAAACCACGATGATTATGCTTGGACCCAGCCTTCCGCCCTGATCCTCGGGGCCGAGGCCCAGGGCCTGGACCCGGACGAGTTAGGCGCGGCCGATGCGAAAGTCCGCATTCCAATGCTTGAACCAGTCGAGAGTCTAAATGTTGCGGTGGCGGCCGGGATCATTCTTTACGAAGCCCGGCGGCAACGATCCTAAGTCCAAGAAGTGCAATTTTGTGCGGAGAATAGGCGTGAGTTGTTTCAATCTGCATGTTTCTGATCTAGAATATCCAAGCTCTGGACCGCGTGGACATTTTGCCGAGGGTCGAACCCCGATCTGCCCCAGATCGTACAGAACAGCATGACCGACAAAAAACCCGAAAAGCCCAAAAAGGCCACCACCATCCTGCCCGAGCGTATCATCCGGCGAATGCTGGAAGGAGTGGGCGAAGTTGTTGACAAGAAGTTGGGCCGCACGGTCGATCTTAAGAGCGGCGTCACCACTTCCATGCTCGTCGCACAAGCGCGCAAAGAGATCACCAACGGCCTGCGTGAAGAAGGGCGTAAGGGCAAGATCGCGCCACATTCGTTGAAGTTAAAGGTCGAGTGGGGTACGTTTTCCGAAGCATCGCCGGAAACGATCGAGGATGTGGAACACGAAATATTGGCGGCCGCGATCGACTTCGTCAACGACAATCGGTATCGCACCTTGGCGCCATTGGAGATCACCAGCGAGGCCGACATCTTTGCGGAAGGAATGGCGGTAACTGCGACCTTTGGTGAATTTGCGGAAGAATTGGCACTAGAAGATCTAAAGAAGGCAGGTGGTGCACCGCGGCCCGCAACCCTTAACCTTGAGCCACCCAAACCCGATCGTCACGTGAAAGCTCGCGCCCGGTTGCCGGGCGGCCCGGCAGAGTTCGATCTGGTCTTTCAACCCGGTGGCCGCCGCCTTAGCGTGGGCCGTGGTAAGGACAATGACCTTCGCATACAAGATGGCAGTGTCTCCAAGACGCATGCGGCTTTGGTCATGAATAAGGGCGGCGAATTATTGGTCGCCGATACCGGTTCAACCAACGGAACGTCGGTAAATGGACAGCGGCTCGCCTACGGTGCGGCGCAGAAGATCCAGAACGGTGATCTGGTCGGCTTCGGTTTTATTGAAGTGCGCTTTCATCAACCGGAGTAACCAAAGTTAAGCCCGCTAGATCATGATCGCAAATTTATGAATTTCATTTTGCTCTTATTCCTGCAGGCAGCAACGGATGCGACCACCGCCGCGTCGCCCCATCAGCCGTTGGAAAAGAAGCCGGCGATGTTGAGCCTGGTTTTCCTGGCAGGTTTCGGCGTCATGATCCTGCTGCTGTTCCTGTCGTTGATACGTAATCGCCGAAAGGTCACCGGACTGGCTTCGACCGCCGGGGTAAACCTACCGGATGAAGTGAGGCAAAAACTCGGCGCGACCACCACCAATCGCGGGTTGAAGTTCTTGCGCGTCCTGTATATCGCGATGGCGCTGACCGTCTTTGGTTTCCATGTCTATTGGGCCAAATACGCACAGGAAAGCAATCCGCGTTTTCAAGAGTTGAATTACAAGGATCTGCGTAATCGACGCCTGACTGATGGCGCACTTCGCGGATGGATCTTGGATCGTTCGGGCAAGTTGGATCGCGCTTTGGCCTATTATAAAAAGGGTGGCGAAAGCGGGATCGTGCGCGAGTATCCCATGGACACCGCGTTCGCCCATCTGTTCGGTACTGATCGCGGCGACGCCGGCCTGGAACGAGCGCTGTTCAATATCGAAAGCCACAACTCCCCTGAGGCTCTGGCCGTTCTACGCGGCGCCGATACCAAACAACAGACCAGCAACGATGTCCGCCTGACGATCGACAGCGACCTTCAGCAAGCGGTGATCGACCTGTTAAAAGGCCGACACGGCGCCGCGGTCGTATTGAATCCTCAAACTGGCGAGATCCTCGCCATGTACAGCAACCCTTCGTATAGCATTAACAAACTCCGCGCCGAAGGCGAGCCGCTCTGGATCAAGATGAATGCGGACAAGCGGGAAAGTCCGCTGGTCAATCGCGCCACGTCCGCCTATTACGTCCCGGGCTCGACCTTTAAGACGTTCATGATGATCGCCGCCATGCGTAACCATCAGGAAGGGGCTACGTTTCAGGGTACGCCGGGAGGATATGTCGCGGAGCCGGGCGCTAAACCGATCACCGACGACAACGGATCGTGCGAACCCAAGATCTGCGGTGAGATCGCCATGCCCACGGCGTTCGAACAATCCAGCAATCAATATTTTGCGCAGATGGCGGTCCACCTAGGCCCGAAAGCGGTGCAAGAGACCGCCAAATTGGTCGGTATCGGCGCTTACGAAGAACCCAGCGATCTGCTGCGCGGGCGGCAGCAATGGGACCTGATCAACGCCAGCACAAAGGCGGTGCAAATGGCGCTCGCGCCGCGCGAAGCTACAATATTGACCGCACCTAAAATGCGGCCGTTCGATCTGGCTTTGGAAGGTTACGGTCAGGGTTATGCCGGACAGATGACCCCGTTGCAGATGGCGTTGATAGCGGGCACGATCGGCAATATGGACGGCAATACGATGAAACCGAAGATCGAATATGATCTTCCGCCCCAAGTTTTCAATAGCGTCTTGACCGCGGCACAGGCTCAAGAACTGCGACGTATCATGGGGTTGGTTACGACCGCAGGGACCGGACGTGGAGCGATGGCGCCGGCGCATGCCGCTGGTGTAATGACGGGCGGCAAGACCGGAACCGCGCAGAAGGTCGTTCCGGTTTATGATCCAAAAACCGGCGAGATCAAGACCCGCACCCGCGAAGAAAAAGACCCGAAGGGAAATATCATCCGCCGTTACGAAGAACAGATCTTGGACTACGACCATCCGCGAATCGACAGTTGGTTTTTGTGCCTCGCGCCGATCGATAAGCCGCTGTTGTCGATCGCGGTCGTCATCGAAGGTGGCGGTTATGGTTCTAAAGCGGCAGGTCCGGTAGCCGCGCAACTCGTGATAAAGGCAAAGTCTCTGGGTCTGTTGGGCGGTAAACCCGACCCGAAGCCGAATCCAAAACAACCAGCGCCGCCCCGCCGTCCGCGTCAACGTCCGGGAGGCAATACATTTCCGGTTCAGTAAGTTCTGTTTCGCTACCGGCTGATCGCTTATGAAAAATCGCGCCTCGTCGCATATGATCGCCCTGCTTTTGATCGCGGGTTTCGAGATGGTGGGTTACTACGCCATCCACCGCGCCGCCTTGATCCGCGGATACGAAACCTCTTGGGTCAGTGGTATTCGCGACCTGATGTTCTTTGTTCCGCTGTTCGTCTTTTTCTTTTTCTTTACGCGGGCCACGCGATTTAAGGGTAACTGGACGCTTTACACCACGGCGATCCTGCTTTTCTCGGTCGGATTGGTGGTCCAATACCGGCTCTTCAGCGACCCGGAATATGTTTCGAATACAAACAAGGCCGCGGCTCGCGAAGAGAAAGCCGACACCCAGCGCCAGCGTTTTATTTTGGAGAATTACTCGGCTGAAAAGAAAGGCCTGATGGGATTGCCCGCGACTCCACCAACGCAGGTCGATCTGGACAAGGAATCGCCGCGCCTGTCGAAATACACGGTGCAGGATGCGTTGACCAGTAGTTCTACGTGGATCCCGCTTTTCGCCTTTGGTTGCTTTTTGGCCGCCTATCTTTTGTGCCGCCGCGACGGATTTTTGAACCTGGTGCAAAAGCACGGGTTTATCATCGTCTTGTTGACGTTAATACCACTGTTTGCGGCCGTTATAACGTCTAAAGCGGGCAAAGCCCTGGGCAACATGACTCCGTGGGAGCCATCGAAGATACCTTTTCTATTGGGATTTGCTTCGATCTTAACTGCGCGATACCGGGATCTGGCGAAGACCTATTGGGGGATCCCAAATGCGAAGGATGTGGTGCCGCTTATCGTGATGGGAATGGTGCCTTTCATTCCGTTCTTTGCCTTGAAGGATTTCGGCCAGATGCTGGTGTTCAGCGGCGCGTACGCCACGCTCTACCTGGTCGCCGTCCGGCGTTGGCCGCAATTGTTATTGGGCGTAGGTTCGGTCCTGTTGATCGGGGGCGTGTTGGTGGTCGGCGCCCTGCCGCAAGACGTCCAGGCCAAGGTGCCATTGCTACCGACCTTGGCAAAGCCCGTGCAGGCGATCCTGCCTTCGCGTATTCAGCAACGGTTTCATCTCTGGCTAGACGGATTTAATCCGCCGCCACCGGATCTGGCGTGGTGGAAAAAGGATTACGAAGAGGCTCTGGACAAAGATCCGAAGATGAAAGAGTTGGCCGATTCGAGCCCGGCGATGCAACAATCCGTCAACACCGACATCTGGTTCGACCGGCTGGCATTTCAGCCGGCCCAGGCCGTATTTGGCATCGCCGCCGGTGGGACTAGCGGCCGCGGTCTCGGACTCGGTTATGCGGAAGTAATTCCGGTGGCCGATTCGGATTATGTTTATGCCGCCATCGGCGAAGAGTTGGGTCTATTCGGCGGCGCCATTGTGATCTTGGCGCTGATAATTTTTGTTATTGCGGGCGTGCGCACGGCGTTAGACGCGCGCGACATGTTCACTAAACTATGCTCGGCCGGGTTGACCGCTTTCATTGGATTCCAGGCCTTAGTTAACATCGGCGGCATTACGCGCGCTCTACCCATGACCGGCATTACGTTGCCATTTGTCAGTCACGGGGGATTTAGTTTAATTACCAGCTTTGCTATGTTGGGAATGTTGATGGCATTTTCTCATCGGAACGCGCAGGACGCCTTGGCGGCGTCGCGGCAGCGGCCGAAGATTATTGACGAGGCAGACGGAAAGATCGCGATCCCGGAGGCGGTACAATGACCGAAGAAAATCACGAACTCATAGCAGCGGCGGTTTCCGACCGCGGATTGAGCGAAAAGCGCCCTTTAAACGAGGATTCTTACCTCTGTGATCTGTCCAATCGGTTGTTTGTCGTGGCCGACGGGGTCGGCGGTGCGCAAGCGGGCGAAGTAGCATCGCAAACGGCGATCGAAGTATTGGGCGAGGCCTTTCGGCATCATTTGCCGGACGTGGATAACGAAGATCTGATGGAGATGGCCATTCAGCGGGCCAACCATTCGATCCACGGCATGGCCGGCGACAATTCCAAGATGGCCCGCATGGCAACCACTATCGTGGCTCTGCACCTGGATGGCAACATCGCTACTATCGGCCACGTTGGCGACTCGCGATTATATCGTCTGAGTCCCGGCGGAAAACTATTTCGCGAAACCCGTGATCACTCAGTAGTCGAAGAGGAAGTTCGCGCCGGCCGCATGACCCCGGAACAGGCGGTCAATCACCCGAGCCGCAACGTCATCAGCCGTGCATTGGGCGCTGAAGAGACGGTCGATGTGGAGATGAGGTCCGTTGAAGTGGTGCCCGGAACCGCGTTCTTGCTCTGCTCGGACGGAATTACCCGGCATATTCCTGATGACGAACTCCGCAATCATATGATCTCGCCCAATTCACCGGAAGCCATTTGCGAGGAATTGAAACGCGTCTGTTACGAACGCGGCGCGGAAGATAATTTGACCGCCGTAATGGTACGGCTGCAGGGTGCGACCGAATATGCGGCCGCGGATGGGGACGAAGAAAGAACCATCTCGACGGCGCGGATGGCGCCAACGACCAAGCTAAATGCGGGTGCAACCGCGGCCCTTGATACCGCCCCGGCGCGCGCGACAGAAAGGTCTAAGGCTGATATTCGAACGACTGACGAAGTGCCGGCCGCATTATTTGTTCCGAAGGCGGAGCCCGTCTCTCCCGCGCCAGCGCCCGTGACGCCCGCGGCGCCAGCAAAGCGTGGGTTTTTCAGCCGCGTGTTCCGCTTCCTGTTGTTCTTGCTCTTGCTGGCGGTCTTGGGAGTTGGTGCATTTCTGGGTGGCCTTTACCTTCAGAAGAAGAATCCGAACAATCAGATCTCGACCACGATCATGCCGTCACCGCCGGCGGATGCGCCCGCCGTATTGACGGGCAAACCGGCGGTAGATGCGCCGGAAGGGGCTAACTTTGACGCGGACCGGCGCGAAGTCGATCGCAATGCTGCCGCGATGGTAACCAAACTTGCCGCGCAAAACCCATTGGCCGGCACTGATCCGGCGCGCGCCTATCTGTATGGACGTGCCTTGTTGCTGAGCGGCAAACCTGCCGAAGCGACGGCCGCGTTCAAACGTGCGGCCGAATTGTTAACTGCACGATCGGGCTTGGAGAGTCTTAAAGTGGACAATGCCGTGTCCGCCTTGGCGGCGGCGGTCAAATCCAATAACGAGGATGCGCGAAAGTTAGCTCTGAACGATCTGGACCAAGCGATGCGGATGATCGGTCCGCCGACGGGAGTTGCGCCCAGTGCCGGACCAACTCCTAAATAGGGCTTTTCTGGCCGGGACGTTAGTTTGTCGGAGTTGTTAGAAGTCGTGGCGCGTCTCTCCCAGAACCTGGGCCGATGAAGGAACTCAAACTCAAGCAATGCAGGTTGGACGAACGCTACGACATCCTGGATTGTCTGGGCCGTGGCAGTTACTCCGAGATCTATAGCGCGCGCGATAACTCCGCCGCCACGGATGCGACCCACCGTGTCGTGGTCATCAAAGCGCTTAACGTTGCCCTGCAAGGTTCGGCCGACGCTGACCTGGAACGTACCCTCCTAGAAAATTTTCAGAACGAAGCGGTCGCGTTGGATCGCGTGCGGCATCCGCACATCATCAGCCGGTTGGGCCACGGATCGGCGATCGATCTGAACGGCACCGTTTTTCATTATATCGTGTTGGAATTTCTGTCCGGTGGTGACCTCGGAGCCATTTGCCGACGAAGCCCGCTGCCACTGGACCAAATGCTATTTTATGTCGAGCAGGTTTCCGCCGGCTTGGCCTACGCGCACGAACGCGGCGTGATCCATCGCGACATCAAACCACAAAATTTGTTGCTAACGGCCGACGGACAAACCGTGAAGATCGCCGATTTTGGTGTGGCCAAGATCGAAGCCGGTGACGGCGCGATCACGCGGGTCGGAACTAATGTTTACGCACCACCCGAACACAGTCCTCTTTCGGCCACCGGGGCGCTGGATGATGTGACCGGTTTGGGACCGGGGCGCCAGCTTACGCCTGCGGCGGATATCTATTCATTGGCCAAAACGGTGTACACCTTACTTGCCGGAGTGTCACCGCGTCAGTATTCGCATCGTCAGATCATTGGATTACCCGTCGAATTGTCCGATCATCATTGGTCCGAAGCGGTTTTGCGGGTTTTGAACCGCGCGACCTTTGACGATCCGGCCCGCCGCTATCAAACGGTGCAGGAATTTTGGGACGAACTGTC
>JBDSEC010000264.1:0-10186 GCA_039920205.1 Pyrinomonadaceae bacterium | reverse complement strand
ATCCACGAACAGCACTTGCGAACCCTAGAGACCGTGCGCCAGCGCGCGACGTATGCCCAGGGCGTCGTGTCGTTCGATCTGGTCGACGACAACGTCGAAGGCTTTAACAAATTCATCCCTTACTATCTGTTCGACGGCGCGACCTACACCGTAGCGCTGACCCGCGGAAAGCTGCGCACCAAGATCTCGATCGGCTCGAACCCCTGGGCCGCGCGTCCGCGCCAACACAACATCGCGACGATCTGCGAACGCTACGGCGGCGGCGGCCACGCGGTGGTCGGAGCCATCTCGTTCGGCCCCGAAGAGGTCGAGCGCGGCCGCAAAGCCATGAAAGAGATCGTTGAAGAGTTGTCGTTCAAGGATTGAACTTCGACGCAAGTTCCTTGAATTTGAAGTGGATCGGTGGTATTTGAACAGTCATGCTCGCACGGATCATTTTTTGCTTCGTTTTCATCCTGACTGTTTGCTCAACCGCTTACACGCAGTGGGATCCTCCACTGATCTGCCCATCTCTGAAAATTGTCGGTCCGATCGAACCGATTCTGATCGGCAAACCGGTAACGCTTCAACTAAAGCTAGAAGGAAGCGGTATACGCGAGAATCTGACCTATTCTTGGCAGACTACCGGGTGGACTATTTCGGCGGGTCAGGGAACACCGGAGATTACCCTTTATGTTCCCGAAGACTCTCCGAATACTCCGCTTGATGTAGAGGTCGAGGTAACCGTTCGCGGTCTGGCCCCTGAGTGCAACATGACCACACGATTGCCGCTTCAGTTGGCTCCCTTCTGCCGGTTGGCGCGCAAATTCGACGAGTTCGGCCGCGTTAGCTGGTCTGACGCCAAGGCGCGCTTAGATAACCTCGCGATCGAATTCCATAACAATCCGAGCGCTAATATTCACCTCACCACCTACGGCGGCCGCGAGAGTTTTCTGGGTGAAGCCGAATACTACGGCAATCGCGCCAAGGATTATTTGGTTAAAGTGCGTAAAGTCCCCGCCGACCGGGTGATCGTGACTGATGGCGGGCACAGGGAACACCGTTGGCTCGAGATGTGGCTCTTACCGCCGGCGGCGGACCCTCCACCGGGATCCCCCACGGTGGACCGCTCCGAGGTCGTTTTCACAAAATCTGCCCCTCAGCGAACGCGCACACCTTAGTTAACCTCCGGCTAAGATATGACGAGTTAGTCATGGATTCGAGATGGCGTTCGAATAGAAAGCGTTGTCCAGGGACGAGCCAACGCTCAGACGAAAGGTATTCGTCCCGGCGGGACGGTGAAAATAGCCCAGCGCTTCAGCGCTGGGTTGGCAAAATTTGCCCCCAGTCCCATAGGGAAGGCTGAACCGCAGTTTGTGGCCACGACTAATCGGCGAGCGGAATGCGAAATGCCGATATGTTCTCGGATGAACCCAAAATGAATGGTCAAGGTTCATCCGTCCCGACGGGACTCAGCTCATTTCTGCATCGCCCAGCGATGAATCGCTGGGCTATTTTCGATAGGTCCCTGCGGGACAAAGAATCTGGGTGTTCTGACTCGAAGATTGAAGGGAACCTCGCTAGCTATGTTTCGATTGCTTCTTACAACTTTGTTACTCATGGTCCTGCGCTAAAGGAGGGCCGTAGCCTTTAGGCGGAAACGTTCCCCATCTGCTCGTCCAATTCAGCGAGACATTCACCGTACGGTTCCGCCTAAAGGCGGAGCTACGAACGCGTGTAGAACTTCGACCAACTCCCACTTTTGATTGCACGATTTCAGTCCGATCGCGGTTTCAAAATCTTGCTTCAAGATCCGAACGGTGCTAAATAAATACCTGCGATGCGACTTTCATTGCTTACCCTGTTGATCGTTCTATCAGCTTGCGCTTCAATAGCCGCAAGACCAGCGAGTCTTGAAACGTGCCCGGAGGTTGTCATCACGGGCGAGATGGAGCCCGAAGCGCGCGCTCACACCGTAACGCTAACGGCAAACCTGACGGGCGCAGCAATCGGTAAATCCCTCTTTTTCCAATGGACCTCGACTTGGGGAAACGTTACGAGGGGGAACGGTACGTCCACGGTAACATTGGTAAAAGGCCGGTCCTGGGCTCCCGCGGTGTACGTTGAGGTTTTCGGCGAAGCGATCCCGAAAGGCTGCACGGTTCGCGATTATCGGCTGATCGGGCGAAAAGGCCTTTCTCTTTCCGCTCCCTACACGGACATATACACCGAACTTCCTGATCATCAAGAGCTTCTGCATTGGAATAATTTTGCGAAGGAATTGAAATTGGATGCCGATTTAGACGCCTATGTCTGGATCGGTCGCGAACGGGATGATGATCCGGCTGAATCCGCGCAGCGGTTGCAGCGGATAAGATGGTATTTGGTCGACCAATGCGGGATCGCGCCGGATCGTATTGTTACGGTCGATGGCGGTATTAGCCAATATCGCGAAGTGAGATTGATTGCTTGGCCAAAAGACTCTAATCCCCCAAATCTGGATAATAGATGGTAAATGTCAGCGATTGATGACACGCTGCTGGCTCTGATCGTCTTTAGCAGGGATAGGTCGCATCCAGGAGTATATGATCGGAAAGCGCGGCATCGAAGGCGGGCGGATCGTATCCGTCGACGGTGGAACGCGTGACCGGTTCACCGTCGTGTTGTGGATCGTGCCGTCCGGCGCTAACCCTCCCATTGCGGAACCAAAGCCTTAACGAGGATCTATGACCCGACGACTCATCCTTATTTTTGTACTTGTCGCCTCTACCCAGGCATTTGTTAACGCCCAAACGTCTGAGCCAACGCCACAATGTGTGCTTTGCCCTCCCGTGATGGTGAGTTGCCCAACCGACATTATTTCGCTGGATAAACCCATGTCGATCGCGGGAAACATAAGTGGAGGAGACCCGAACGCGATCTATGTTTATCAATGGGAGTTGAGCGCGGGCACGATCCTGTCGGGCCAAGGTACATCGATGATCTCCGTTGAATTTGTGCCGAACGAAAGAATGACGGCCACCCTAACCGTTGGCGGTCCCGGAATTCCAAACGAGTGCAATCGAACCGCCTCATGCACTTTCGCCGTATTCGTCGACCGGGGTCCATTGAAGGCGGATGAATTTGCAAGTTTAGAACGCAAGAATGAGGAACTTCGTTTAACCAAGTTTGCCGGGCAACTCTTAGCGGAGCCAAGCGGGCAGGCATATATCATTGCTTACGGAGAGAAAAAGAAAACCGACTCCACAAAAAAGGCCCTCGTTAGAATGAAGGCTTACTTGGTCAAACGGTTCAAGTTTGTTCCCGACCGCATCGTGACGGTAGACGGAGGTCTTCGCCAAAAAGCCTCCATTGAATTGTGGCTTGTTCCGGCTGGCGCAACGCCACCGTCCGCAACTCCAACCGTTCCGGAATCCGATAGCCTTTAGTAATTTGTGAAATAAGAATAACCACGAACATGATCGAACAGAAAAAACTTCCGAATTCTCCAGATCAGGTGATTCCGTAAAATTCGTGTCTTCAGTATTCGTGTAAATTCGTGGTTACTCCTAAAACCTACCTTGCCATGACCGCCTCGATCTCGTCGGCGGTCTTGGGCACCTTGTCGGTCAGAACGCGCGGGCCGTTCTTGGTCACCAAAACATCGTCTTCGATACGCACACCAATACCTAGGTATTCGGATGGAATGTCTTTGGTGTCGGGCGAGATGTATATGCCCGGTTCGACCGTCATCACCATACCCGGTTCCAGTCGACGCGGCTGGTCCTTGTGGTAATAACGCCCGACGTCGTGCACGTCCAGCCCTAAATAATGCCCCAGGCCGTGCATGTAGAACTGCTTGTACTTCTCTTCCTTGATCAACTCGGCCGGCTCACCCTTCAATAAACCCAACCGCACCAGGCCATCGGTCAGGATCTCGACCGAACGGGCTTTGATCTCGTCGTTGGTCGATCCCGGCCGGACCATTTCGCAACATGCGACCTGCGCCTCCAGCACCAGGTCGTAGATCTCGCGCTGTGCCTGGTTAAATTTTCCGTTGATGGGAAACGTGCGCGTAATGTCGGCGGCGTAGCCGTTAAATTCCGCGCCCGCGTCGATCAGCAGCAATTCGCCGTCGTGGAGTTCGCCGCTATTCTCGATATAGTGCAGCACCGTCGCATTCGCGCCCGCTCCGACGATCGAAGTGTAGGCCGGCGCCGCCGCGCCGTTCTTGCGAAAGCTGAATTCCAACAACGCTTCGATCTCGAATTCCTTCATGCCGCCGCGCGCGGTCTTCATCGCTTCCACATGGGCCGCGGCAGAAATGTCGGCGGCACGCTGCATGTTCGCGATCTCTTCGTCCGATTTGATCAGACGCATTTCGTGCAACACCGCGCCGGTGTCGATGATCGTATGCGGCGCGCTGAACCCCTTGCGGCCCAAGGCGCGCAACCGCCGAAGGTGGCCGATCACGATCTGGTCCAGATCCGCATCGACGCCGATCCGGTAGTAAAGGTTGCTGGTGTTGTTCATTAGCTCGCCGACCTTCTCGGCAAACTCGGTATACGTATGCGCGGCGTCGGCGCCATATTCGGAAACGGCACCTTCGACCCCGGCGCGCCGGCCATCCCAGATCTCTCTCTCGGGGTCACGCGGCCGCACGAACAAAGTGTAAGGCGCGTCCTTATCGGACGGTTTGACCACGGCGATCGATTCCGGCTCGGAAAAACCACTCAAATAAAAGAGATCGGAATCCTGGCGGTAACGGTAATGCGTATCATTTGAGCGCACGGTCTCCCGGGCACTCGGTACAATAGCGACCGCATCGTCGCCGATGCGTTTCATGAATTCGGTTAATTGCGGACGTGGCATGAAAGTTTTTCTCCCGCGGATGATGTTGCCGACATTGTAACTGAGACGCACGGCGGTTGGAAAACCGGGAGGGTTAACCGGCCAAGTCTCGGTGCCAGTAGGAGTACGAGTTGGAGGAAAGTTCGCATGCGTTCGTAGCATCTTCAGGCGGAATCGTTAGATCCGTGTTCGGTTCGTCGTAACTCGCTTTGTACCAAATAGCTGGCCGCAGGTCCCAAAGCTCCCCTCCTTGGGCAAGGAGGGGCAGGAGCGGAGCGAACGGGGTGGTTGTTCTGAAAGACTTCTCGTATTACGTGTTCAGAATGGATTGCGAAAGTGGAGTCAGGAACTTCTACAGATCAACCACCCCGGGCCGCAAGCGGCCCCACCCCTCCTTGCCCAAGGAGGGGAGCTTTGGGGCTACAAACGCGAAACCGTTTCGCCAAACTGATTTGTTTGCGCGATAATCAAGGTAAGGAACAACCATTATGAGTTCACCTGGCCCGACCAAGGAACAACCTGCCAAGCCCGAGATCGTCTCGTACGACCCGGCCACCGGCGCCGAGATCGGCCGCGTGCCGAACCTGAACCAGGCCGAGGTCGCGGCCGCCGTTGAACGCGCACGGGCGGCGCATGCCAACTGGCGCCGGCTCTCGTTCTATAAACGCGCGGGCTATATCTGGCGGGCGCGCGAAATAATCTTGGCCGAATTGGACCAGCTCGCGGAGTTGATCTCGCGCGAGGCGGGCAAACCCGCGCTGGAAGCGATCAGTTTGGACCTCTCTCCCTCGCTGGATCTAATGCAGTACTTCGCGCGGAATTCCGAGAAGATGCTGCGCCCCGAAAAGCTGAACATTGGACTGTTCGGCCTGATGGGCCGGTCATCGCGGGTCGAATATCAATCGCTGGGGGTGATCGGCATCATCGCGCCGTGGAATTTTCCGTGGGGCATTCCGTCGGGCGAAGTCGTGATGGCGTTGATGGCGGGTAACACGGTCGTCCTTAAGCCCAGCGAACTGACGCCCTTGACCGGGGTGAAGTTGGGCGAGATCTTTGCCCGTGCCGGATTGCCCGAAAATGTCCTTCAGATCGTTACCGGCGACGGCGCGACGGGGGCGGCGTTGATCGAAGCGGGTGTGGACAAGATCATGTTTACCGGCAGTGTCGCGACGGGCCGCAAGGTCGCCGCGGCCGCGGGCGAACGCCTTATCCCCGTGGTGCTGGAACTCGGTGGCAAGAACCCGATGGTCGTGCTTGAGGACGCGCATCTGGAAACCGCGGCGGAAGCGGCCGTTTGGGGCGCGTTCGCCAATTCGGGACAGGCCTGCGCTTCGGTTGAGCGGTGTTACGTCCACGAATCGATCATCGATAAGTTCACCGAACTAGTGGTGGCAAAGACCCGAAAGATCCGGCAAGCGGCAGGAACCTCGCCCGAGTCCGACGTGGGCGCGATGTCCAGCGAGAACCAACTCGCGATCGTGGACGACCATGTTAGTGATGCGGTCGCCCACGGCGCGAAGGCCCGCACGGGCGGTCATCGCAACTCGAAATTGGACGGCTGGTTCTACGAACCGACCGTGCTGACCGGCGTGGACCAATCGATGAAGGTCATGCGCGCGGAAACCTTCGGACCGGTACTTCCGATCATGCCATTCTGTACCGAAGAGGAGGCGATCCGGCTGGCGAATGACAGCTCGCTCGGGCTGACGGCCAACGTTTACACCAGCGACATCGGCCGCGGAAAGCGCGTCGCGCGGCAGATCGAAGCTGGAACCGTGATGATCAATGAAGTGATCTACACCCACGGCATCGCGCAGACGCCGTGGGGCGGCGTAAAGAACAGCGGCTTTGGCCGTACGCATGGGAAACTTGGTTTGCTGGAAATGGTCAGCCCGCGCCATATCCACATTAATCGCGCGGGGTTCATGCCCGACCTGTGGTGGTTCGGTTACACCAAGACCGCCGGCAAAATGTTCCGCGGATTGGCGCGCCGGTTTGCGACCGGGTCCGTGCTGGAGACCACTTTAGTCCTGCCGCAGATGATCAAGCGGTTTTTGGAAAAGAAGCAATGAGTTCGTCGCCCCGCCTTTAGGCGGAATCGTTCCCCGGCGGACCGACTAGGGATTAATTGGATCCCTAGCACATCGAGAAAAGCTCCAGGGGAGCGGAATATTTATAGTTAGATCCAATCCCAAAATGGGATTCTAGCTCCGTAGGAGCGAAACGTATTCCGGCCGAACATTTCGCCCCTGATGGGGCTGCGGAGATACCATAGGGTGCCGAGTTACTATAAACATTCCGCCCCTGATGGGGCTAAGAAAGTGACTAAGTACCGAGCTCCAGGCCGAACTTAAGTGCTTTTATGAGGATGCTAGTTACCATAGTCATTCCAACCCTTGCTGCACAAAGAACGAGTCAGGAGCCACGCTCCCAGCTCCATCAGGAGCGAAATGTCTATAGCAATAGTGGTTTTGAAAAGTACTCCAGCTCCGCCAGGAGCGAAATGTTGATCTTTCGGTACATTTCGCACCTATAGAGATTAGTAAATCGATCGACGCGGCGATCAATATTTCTAATGCGCACTGCAGTTGATCGGCTCAAATGTTTGATTTCATGCTAACCAAGACCACTCCCGAAGACGTTCTACCCTTCCTGTCCGACGCCAGCAATATGCCCGGCGGCGGTGCCGAGCGCGTCGTGTTCGCGGAAAGCGCCGAAGAAGTGGCCGCGACCTTGGCGGAAGCAACGCGCACCCGAACGCAAGTAACGGTCTCGGGTGCTGGAACCGGCATCGTTGGCGGACGAGTTCCCTTTGGCGGGATCGTTTTGGCCACCGATCGCATGAATAAGATCGGCGCGATCATGAAAGAGGTCAGGGGTGGACACGGCAGCGCGCAGGCGGGAGTGATTCTCGCGGACTATCAAAAAGCTGCGACCGCCGCGGGTATGTACTATCCGCCCGACCCAACGGAATGGAGTTGTTTCCTGGGCGGGACGGTGGCGACCAATGCTTCGGGCGCGCGCACATTCAAGTATGGCCCGACTCGCACTTATGTCCGGGCGTTGCAGATCGCGCTTGCGACTGGTCAATTGGTAACATTGCGACGAGGCGAGATCCACTCGACGGTTGACGGGTTGATTCGCTTTCCCACCGCTGGTGGACAGGTGATCGAAGCCCAATTGCCCACCTACCAAATGCCGCGCACCAGCAAACACGCGTCCGGCTATTTCGTCGAACCGGGAATGGACGCGATCGATCTCTTTATTGGGAGCGAGGGTACGTTGGGAGTTATCACCGACGTTGAAACCGCCTTGTTAGACCAACCAAGGGGTTTGCTTAGCGGGGTTATCTTTTTCGCCGCCGAGGCTGATCTGCTCGGTTTTGTCGCCGACGCACGAGCGCAGTCGCGCGCCACCCGAACGGGCAAAAACCCAACGTGCCTTGATGCCCGCGCGATCGAATATTTCGATTCACGCGCATTGAACTTTATGCGGCACAAGTTCCCGGCTATTCCTGTTAATGCTGCCGGTGCGGTCTTTTTCGAACAAGAGACGACGACGGAAACCGAAGATGATCTAATGTCCGCCTGGTCCGATCTGATCGACCGGTATAACGCCTGGGCCGCTGATTCATGGTTCGCCAACAACGAGCGCGAGCAGCAGAACCTGCGCGATTTTCGTCACGCTTTGCCCGTATTGGTGAACGAATGGTTGACCCGTCATCATCAACGCAAGGTATCGACCGACCTGGCGGTGCCCGATGCGGAGTTCCCGGCGATGCTTCGTTTCTATCAGGAGCAACTAAATTCCGGCGGATTCGAGTATGTAATTTTCGGTCACATCGGCGACAATCACGTGCACGTAAATATCCTGCCGCGCAGTGATGAAGAAGCCGATCGGGCCCGGCAATTGTATGGCGACTTTGTTCGCAGAGCGATAACGGTCGGCGGCACCATTTCGGCAGAGCACGGCATTGGCAAGATCAAACGCAATTACCTGCGCGAGCTTTACGGCGATGTTCACCTGCGCGAAATGGCGCGGCTGAAAAAGAGTTTTGACCCCGCGGGAATTCTGGGCCGCGGCATCATGTTCGACGAAAGCCTGATCGAAACCGCATAACCTATGTTTCGTTTCACTACTGCGGGAGAATCACACGGACCTTCATTGGTTGCCGTGGTCGAAGGTCTGCCGGCCAACCTGCCGGTAAGTATTGACGCGATCAATGCCGATCTGCGCCGGCGCCAGGGCGGCTACGGCCGGGGGGGCCGGATGAAGATCGAACAGGACCAGGCGCAGATCCTCAGCGGTGTGCGTCATGGCCTCACCTTGGGATCGCCGGTGGCGATGTTGATCGAAAACAAAGACTGGGCCAATTGGACCGAGGTCATGTCCACCGAGCCTGTTGAATTGGAAGGCAAGGAAGCGCGGCGGTTAACGCGTCCGCGTCCCGGTCATGCCGACCTGGCCGGCGGACAAAAGTTCGGAGCGCGCGACCTGCGTAATGTCTTGGAACGCGCCTCGGCCCGCGAAACCGCGGCGCGGGTGGCTTGTGGTGCGCTGGCGAAACTCTTGTTGGCGCCGTTTGGTATCGAGATCCGCGGCCATGTCATTCAACTGGGCGGCATCCCGGCTCGGCCGATGGAAGTGACTTGGGACCGTATTGTCGCCATTCCGCCGGACGCGGCGTTAACGTGTGCGGATGAGTCCGCGCAAGAACAGATGGTCGCCTTGATCGACGAAGCCCGACGTGAAGGCGATACGTTAGGCGGCATTTTCGAAGTGGTCGCCTGCGGCATCATCCCCGGGCTGGGATCACATACCTCGTGGCGGGAAAAGCTGGACGGACGATTGGCCCAAGCCGTAATGTCCATCCCCGCGGTCAAGGGTGTCAGCCTAGGTGCCGGGATCGAAGCAGCCAGCCGGCCCGGTTCGCAGGTTCACGACGAGATCGGTCACGACGGTCACGGTTTTACGCGCGCGACCAATCGCGCCGGAGGGTTGGAAGGCGGCATCACCAACGGTGAAGAACTTCGTGTGCAAGGGTTCCTAAAACCGATCTCGACCCTGCGCCGGCCGTTGCGTTCGGTTGATATCAATACCAAGGAAGAGAGCCTGGCCGCCTTCGAACGTTCAGACACGACGGCGGTTCCAGCGGCGGCCGTCATCGGTGAAGCGATGGTCGCGCTGATCCTAGCCGAAGCCATGCGGGAAAAATTCGGCGGCGATAGCTTGGAAGAGATGACGCGGAACTTCCAGGGCTATCGAGAACAGTTAGATCGATATTAGTTGGGTTGGTAGTACCGACTTCAGGCGGGTTCTTTTCTTGATCGTGCGATCGTTTAGAGGCGGTCTTTGACCGCCGATGGTTCGGTTCCCC
>JBDSEC010000263.1:0-6297 GCA_039920205.1 Pyrinomonadaceae bacterium | reverse complement strand
TCTTAACGTAAGAGTTTATATATAAACGAAAAACCCGCCTGAATGCGGTACTACCACCCCTCCCTAACGGGGCCACTTCCGCAAGTCTCAACCTTCCAGCATCACTACGGCTTCGCCCTCGATCAGTACCTCGCCGTTTTGGTTCTCGCATACCGTTTCCAAAATCAGGATAGGCCGACCTTCGCGGATCGACGACACCGTCACCCGCGCAGTCAAGCGATCGCCGATAAATGCCGGTCCGCGAAATTTCAACGACTGGCTCAGATAGATCGAGCCCGGTCCCGGCAGCGTGTTGCCCAAGAGCGACGAGATCAACGAAGCGCCCAACATTCCATGCGCGATACGCCGTCCGAAACGAGTCGTGGCGGCAAACTCGTCATTCAGGTGCAGAGGGTTATGATCGCCCGAAACCTCGGCGAACGCGCGGATCACCTGGTCCGTGACTTCCTTTGACACCGATGCGGTGTCACCAGCTTTAACGTTCATGCCCCTACTATATCTGCGTGGCGCGTCCCTTCCAATAGGGTTCTCGCATCACCCGCTTCAAGGTTTTGCCCGCCGTACTTCGGGGAAAATCTTCCATCAATACCACGGCGTTTACCCGCTGCAGCTTGCTGTCCACCCGTTCGTTGATCCAGTCGCGCAGATCCTCTTTCGTCACCGTGCCCGGTTCGCTCAATATCACGGCGGCCAGTGGCGTCTCGCCCCACTTCTCGCTCGGGATACCAAACACGACGGCCTCGCGCACCGCCGGATGCTGGACGATGATCTCTTCGATGTCGCGGGGAAAGACGTTGCAGCCGCCCGTGATGATCAGATCCTTCATCCGATCGACCAGGAACAGAAAGCCATCTTCGTCCACATAACCCAGATCGCCGGTGTGCAGCCAACCATTCTTGATCGCCTGTTCGGTCAGGTCGGGACGTTTGTAATAGCCGGGCATCAATGCCGGTCCGCGACCGACGATCTCGCCCACTTCTCCCGTCTTGGCTTCGACGCCATCCTCGGTTACGATGCGCATCTCCATGAACGGCGGCGGTACGCCGACCGAATTGGCTTTCGCAGCGTAGTCGTTCTTGTCCAAGATGGTCATGAACCCTTCGGTTAAACCGTAGAGCTCATAGAACCGTCCCGGCAATTCACGATTCAATTTTTCTTTGTGTTCCAGATGCAGCGGAGCACCCACGGTGCCGACCATTTGCAATGATTCAAGCGCTTCGGCCGAAAAATTCGGCGCGTTGATCATCGCGACGATCTGCGACGGGACCATCTTGACGTGGGTCACACGTTCGCGGCGGACGGTTTCGATGAACTCCACCGCGTTGAACTGCTCCAATAAAATGTAGGTCGCCCCCACATACATCGACGGCATTAGAGTCAGGAACGAACCGTTAAAGACGATCGAACCCGCGTGCATGATGATGCTCTCGGGCGTGATGCGATACGCGCTCGCGAACAAGGTGCAATACATCGCGCGGATCGCGTGCGTTAGCACGATCCCCTTGGGCTGGCCGGTGGTACCGCTGCTGTAAATGATGTTGTAGATGTCATCGCCCGCGATCTCGATGCCAGTTGGATCAAGTTCACTCGCAGAGGCGGTGAAGGCCGCGTAATTTCGGTAGCCGGCCACGTCTTCGTTGCCCGTCAATAAATAATGATCGTCGGCGATACCGGGCAATTCGGGCTTGATCGCGTCGATCTCCGGAACAAACGCCGGATTCGTGATCACGGTCGTCACATCGGAATCGCGCAGAAGATTTATCAATCCCGAACCGCGGGTCAGCTGGCTCAACGGCACCGTGATCGCGCCGATCTTCGCACACGCCCAATAGGTTTCCAGCAGCTCCAAACAATTCGGCAGGATGGTCGCGATCTTGTCGCCTTTGTTTATACCCAAACCAAGCCAGGCGTTCGCCAGCCGATTAACTCGACGGTTGAATTCACCAAATGTCAGCCGGTGTTCACCAAAGACGATACCTACGTGGTCGGGACGATAATGTGCATGACGGGGCAGCAACGAACCGATATTCATCGCGTTTTCCCCTGAGCCAAACTGGTGGCGGAAAAGAAGCGCCACATCTGTTCGCTGGCGTTCGGTCCTTTCGGATCGGCAAACGGAGCCGCGGCGGGACTGCCGGACCAGGCATGCCCTAACCCTTTGACCAACCACTTTTCCATCAAACCGTTGCCGTGGTGATCGTGATAGATAGTACGGGTGTATTTGTGTCCGCCCGGAACTTCACCGTCCGCCGTTTTGGCCGACGTTGATTTGACGGAACCATCGCTTTTACCGTCGTCAAGCAGGTCGTTGATCGCGGCCCATTGTGCGATCAACTGATCGGCGTTGAGCGGATCAACGTACGGGTCGGCGTCGCCTTGAAAAATGATCACCGGCATACGCGGCTTTGCGCCTTTAGGAAAATGCTCGGCCATTAGTTTAGCCGCTCCGATTCCCTGCTCGACCGGGTTGGGCCCGCCCGACTTCATTGCGGTCAGACCGGCCTGCGCGTTGACCGCGGCCTGGTATTCCAATCCCGCACTAGCGCCGATCGCGCTGAACAGATCAGGATAGGCCACGCCCATTACCACCGCCATGGCCGCCCCGGCCGAGATCCCCGCCACGTAAACGCGTCGCTCGTCAATGCGATTCGTGGACTTTACCTGTGCGATCACCGCCGCCAATATCGCCGGTTCGCCCGCGTCACGCCTTTGATGAGACGGGTCGAACCAATTCCAGCAATTCAATGCGTTGGCGGCTTTGGTTTGTTCGGGATAAACGACCAAAAAGCCCGCCTGATCCGCCACGTTGTTCATGCCCGAAATGACCGCAAGATCCTCCGGCTTTTGCATACAACCGTGCAACATCATCACCAAGGGAACCGGTTTGTCTGGTTTCACCTTAGCCGGCACCCACAGTTTGTAGTTTCGCGTGCCCGACGGGGCCGTCGCGGTCCCGCTGGTCCACTCGCCCGCCCGTGTTTGTTGCGATAGAGCCATAAGACAAAACAAAACGGCTAGAACTATCGTGATTTCCCTAGACTTCATAGGCCCGAATTTTCATCGCCGGATCAGGAGCTGAATTATTTTACGCTTAAGGGGAAGGCATCGATGATATCCGCGATCCGCGATGCCCCGCGTTCGCCGAGCACGATGGTGTAGTGCGTTGTGTCGGGAATGGTCTCGACTTGCAGTTCCGGCAACAACTGACGCATTTCGGCCAAGACAGAATCCGGAAATAGTTGCGGCTGCCCCGGAACAAATCCATTGGTTGCGCGTAGCATGATCGTCGGAACCCGAACCGCACTTAGCCGCGCCGCGATCTTTTCTTTTCCGAAAGTGTCCGCGACATCGGCACGCACCGCAATTTCCGAGGCCTTAGGTTGCAGGTTGGGTGGATCGCCATCTACCTCGTAATTTAGGAACGCTTCGGTCCAGGCATTCCACTCCGCGGGCGGAAAGTGCGGCCGGGCGCGCCAGAATTCAAGATAGGCTTCCCGCGACGGATACGTATCGTTCAATTGTTCGATCCGTTGCGAGAGCATGACATCCACCGCCGGGTCAGAATCGATACCGGTAGGCATATCTAAGAGATAGCCACCATCTACCATGATCAATCCGGAAACCAGTTCAGGATCCTGCTGCGCCAACGCTGTCGAAATGAAGGCGCCCATCGAATGACCAACGATAATGCTTGGGCCCAAGCCCATCGCACGCATCGCCGCCGCCACATCTCGCGCGTGTTGGGCGATACTGCTAGGCCCGGACGGTTTGTCGGAATCACCACGGCCGCGTAGATCAAATGCGAGCAGCGGGCGGCGGCCGGCCAATCGTTCGGCGACGCCGATAAAGTTTACATACGACGCGGTCAGTCCGTGCAAGGCCACGACCGGGTTCCCGCGCCCCGGCCAGTAACCAAACGCCAGCTCAACCCCATCGCCCGACACGCGCCCGCGCGCCTCCTCGGTCACCCTAAGGGTGACCGGCTGCCCAATGGCAAGCGACATTGGAACCCCCCTTAGAAGTTGAACTTGAAGGCGAACTGCATTAAGCGCGGGTTGTTGCTGGCCGAAATGATCTGGCCAAACCGGCCGGTCTGACCGGCACGAAGTGTGCCATCGGCATTAAACCCGGCGGCCGGTACTGCATTCAGGTCGCTGATCGGGTTGGCAAAGTTCACGTGATTGAAAAGATTGAAGAACTCGGCACGAAATTCGAAGTTCCGCGTTTCGGTCCATTTGAATCGCTTGATGACCGAAAAGTCGGTGTTGTTCTGGTTCGGTCCGCGCAGCTGGTTGCGGCGCATATTTCCGATATCCGTGCCCGTGGCACCCGCGATCGCCGCGCCGTTGGAACTCGGGATCACCGCACCGGCGGCAACCACCGGCCGCGCGAACGCTAACGGATTAAAGTAGAAACCGGCCGGCACATTCGCGAACGGATCACCCACCAAATTCGGCCGCGCCAGCGCGGCGCTTCCGCCCGACAGGCCATAGAATGAACCAGAGCCCGTATCGACGATGTCGATCGGCAAACCGGTCATCGCGGTAATGATCGCACCCAGCTGCCAATTACCAAAAGCCAAGCGTCCAGCTTTTGAATCGGCGGCAAACTTCGGTGTCGGTATGTCATAGATCGCGCTGAAGACCAATCGATGCTTGCGGTCGAAATCCGACGGTCCACGATTCGCCTCGCTGTCGCGTTGATTTCCCAGGATCGCACTGGTCTCGCCCACGCCGCCGGGATTTACTACACCCGTCACTCCCGCACCGCCACCCTGGCCCGAAGCATTATCGGTCGATTTGCCGTAGGTGTAAGCCAACAAGAATTGCAGGTGGTCCGAATAGCGCTTGGTCAAACTGACCTGCAGCGAATCGTACTTGGAAGACGCCGTGGTCTGGTTCTGAAAGAAGCCGTTGATCGATGCCCCCTGGAACGGCGACCGCAACGCCGCGTTGGCCGCGGTGTTGGTTGTGATCACCGTCCCGTTCACCGGATTGGTATACGAACTGCCGTTCGCGATAAGCGGTGCCTGGTTGATCGCCACTTGACGGAAAAGATTCTTTCCGTGGGTACCGACATAGCCAACTTCCAGTAGATAATCTTTAAACAATTCGTACTGCACATTGACATTGTATTGATGCAAGTACGGCGTTCTGATGTTTCGGTCAAAGAACGTACCCGCCAACGCCACTCCCGGAACCAAGGTCGGGAAGGCGCTAACCGGCGGCGCGGCAAAGTACGGATTCGCGATCGGCGCCACGGTCACACCAAACACATAGGTCGGTGGTGCGATCACATTCAGCGTCAGATACTGGAATGATGTTCGCGAATAGAAGATCCCGTAACCGCCGCGTACGACGAGTTTGCCCGAATCAAGCGGCGAAAATGCTGCGCCAACGCGCGGAGCAAAGTTGTTGGGATCAATGCTGTTGACTACACGCTTGTCCACATTGGGCATGCTGGCCACATCATATTGCGAGATCACGTTACCAGCTTGCACATAGCCACCGATGGGCGGTCCAACCACATTGCCGCCAATTGCCGGACGGGGAACGTAAAGGGCCGGATCGAACGTCGCGAGGCGCCCGCGCGTATCGTACGCCGGAAGATCCAACTCGTAACGCAATCCGAAGTTCAAGGTCAGTTTCCGGCTTACTTTGTAGTCGTCTTGGACAAAGAAGTTATAGTCGTCTGCCCGCAAACTCCGGTTACCGATGCCGCTGCCAAAGATCGAGAACGAAGGCAGCCCCGCCAGGAAATTGTTGAAGTTGGCAAACTGGATCTGACCACGGGTAAAGAAGTTCAGTACGTAATTGTTTTCGTTGTATCGATACTCGGCACCGGTCCGAATGGTATGTTTGCCCCAAGTGATCGACAGCGTGTCGGCGATGGTGGTCGAAGGCGCGGTCGCTTTTACATCGATCGAAGCCGAGGTGCCGAACACGATCCCGCCGGCTGCGGGGTTGATCTGGATCAACCCTAAACCCGGAAACTGTGCGGCGTTGGAACGGGTAATACCTACATCGGAATCATTGACCGGTTCCTGGGGAAACGCATCAACCCGAATGAAGTTGTAGCCCGCGCGAACTTCGTTAAATACCGTCGGGCTGAAAATGTGGATGTATTGCAAAGTGAACAGCCGATTGTTGTTCTGTTGAAAATTTCCGAACCCGGGAACATTCGGGCCGCCACCCAGAAAGCTAGGCAGCACTAAGGTCTGCGGCGCGTTCGAGCCAAAGAACTTGAGCGATAACGTATTGCTTTCATTAAAGCGATAGTCGAAATTGGCGTTGACCT
>JBDSEC010000262.1:0-4119 GCA_039920205.1 Pyrinomonadaceae bacterium | reverse complement strand
AAGAAATACAAATGGCGCCGCGCCGAATACCAGGAACAGACCCGTGGGCTGTTGATGGTCAACACGGGCAACGGCAAAGGCAAAACTACTGCGGCCTTGGGCACGTTGATGCGCGCCGCCGGCCGGGGCTTGAACTGCTGCATGATCCAGTTCATGAAGTCCAAACATGACCGGTATGGAGAACACGAGGCCTGCGAAAAGCTTGGCATCGAGGTCCACACCATGGGCGACGGCTTTACCTGGGACACCAAGGATCCCGAGCAGGACCGCCGCACCGCCCGCGAAACCTGGGAGCTGTGTGTCACCAAGATGCGTAGTAAGGATTACGATCTATTGGTTTTTGACGAGTTGGTTTATGTGCTTAGCTACAAGATGCTACCCGTCGACGAAGTGGTGGCCGAGCTAAAAGCCATCCGCGCCGACCAGCCCGCGATCCACTTGGTCGCGACCGGCCGCGATGCCCCGCCGGAACTGATCGAAGCCGCCGACCTGGTCACCGAAATGACTGAGATCAAGCACCATTACTACGCCGGCGTCCGCGCCCAGCAGGGCGTGGAATTCTAAACGGGTAATAGACAAGGGACAATTAATAATTAACAATGAATAATGAATAATGGGTACCGACCGAAAGCTAATTGGATTCGGATTGAATTGAAACTTTTTGATCTTTTGTCCGTGCCGGCAAATCTTGGCATCTGACGCGTTTCTCATTATTAATTGTTAATTATTCATTATTGACTTATGTCTTGGTTCCGCCGGAAACATCCAAAGCTTGAAGAGGTATCGGACGACGAAAAGGTCGTCAAGACCGAAGGCATCTTCGTAAAATGTCCCGAATGCGATCAGGCGCTCTATAAACGCGATCTGGATGAATCGCATCAAGTTTGCCCGCACTGCACCTATCATTTCCGTCTGGATGCACCTTCCCGTTTGGAGATGCTCTTTGACGACGGCAAGTTTGTCGAGCTGGATGAAGAGATCATCTCGCTTGACCCCCTGGGTTTTGTTGATAGCAAGCCTTATCCGGTCCGGTTGAAAGCCGCCCAACGCGTATCTGGCATGAACGAGGCCATCCTTTGTGGCCGCGGTCTGGTCAGTGGGCACCTGGTATTTGCCGGCGCGATGGAGATGTTATTTATCGGCGGTTCGATGGGTTCCGCGGTCGGAGAAAAGATTACCCGGCTGATCGAATACGCGATCAAAGAACGCGGCGCGGTGATCATCTTTGCGGCGTCGGGCGGAGCGCGAATGCAAGAAGGCGCGTTGTCGCTAATGCAAATGGGAAAAGTTTCTGCCGCCTTGGCCCAGTTGGATATGGCGGGTCTTCCCTTTATTTCGGTTTTGACCGATCCGACTACCGGCGGCGTAACCGCCAGCTTTGCCATGTTGGGGGACATGATCATCGCCGAACCCAAGGCCCTGATCGGTTTTGCCGGCCCACGCGTGATCGAACAGACCATCCGCCAAAAGCTGCCCAAGGATTTTCAACGTTCAGAGTTTTTGTTGGAACACGGCATGCTGGATATGGTCGTCGACCGCCGCGAACTGCGCGACACGATCATTAAGTTGCTTGGCTACATGCATAAGAAGTAGTTCGTAGCCCCGCCTTTAGGCGGCTGGTTTTGCGCGAAGCGCAAACAAGACTCCCCTCTGTGGTTAAGGATGGGTTGGCGCGGAGCGCCGGGGTGGTTCGTTCTGAAGAAAATCCGAAAAACGGACTCAAGAACATTTACTGAACTACCACCCCACGGCCGCAAGCGGCCTACCCAACTCCCCTCCTCGATTGAGGAGGGGTGCCCGAAGGGCGGGGTGGTCGCATAGGAGGGGAGTTCGGCGCCCCTGACTTTTAGCTGGCTTTTCAAGACAGCATCTTTAGGCGGAACGTTTCGACGCGTTCACCATTCCACCCAATTGACTGTTGACGAAATTCCGCCTGAGGGCGGGGCTACGAACTGATGACTTACGACGAAGCCGTCGCATATCTCGCTAGCTTGGGCCACGAAACGGTGGCCATAAAACTCGGCCTCGAAAAAATCCGCCAGTTGTTGATCCATCTCGGCGACCCGCAAACCAAATTCGCCAAAGTCCAGATCGCCGGTACTAACGGAAAGGGTTCGACCGCGGTCATGCTCGATTCCATCTGTCGTGCCGCTGGTATTCGCACGGCGCTCTTTACCTCGCCGCACCTGATCAACCCAACCGAACGCATTCGTATTGATGGCCAGGACATCAGCACGGATGATTTCGCGCGCTTCGCCACCTTGGTACGCGACGCCGGAGCGGAATTAGTGGAAGCCGGCGAGTTGCCTTCATCGCCGACTTACTTTGAACACGTGACGGCGATGTTCCTGCTCGCGGCGGCCGCGAGCAAAGCCGAACTCGCGATCCTCGAAACTGGCCTGGGCGGTCGTTTGGACGCCACGACCGCCGCCGACGCGGAGATTGTTGGTATAACCCCGATCGCGCTGGATCATCAGGAGTTTTTGGGCGACACCTTGGTTGAGATCGCCGGCGAAAAGGCCGCGATCATCCGACCGGGCGTGGTTGCGGTCAGCGCGCCGCAACTACCGGAAGCCGCTGCGGTCATTAAGCAACGGGCCGAAGATCGCAAAGTGGAATTGTGCTGGGCCGAGGGAGAAGTTGACTCGATTGCGGTAGATGGACGCGGTCACCTGAACGTTAGCCTAACGACCCAGGGCGGCCGTTACGAGAATCTGCGTCTGGGTTTACCTGGACGCCATCAATTGACCAATTTGTGGACCGCGATCGCGTTGGCGGAGGCGCTGCGCGAGCGGGGATGGCCGATCGACGAGACGTCAGTTCGAACGGGTCTGGAAAAAACGCGACATCCGGGCCGTTTGGAATGGTGGAATGGCGTCCCCTTTTTCCTCTTCGATGGGGCCCACAACCCGGCGGGCGCTAAGGCACTGGCCGAATATTTGCGCGAATTCGTGGCTGCGCCGATCACTTTGGTATTCGGTGCTATGCGCGAAAAAGATCTAAGTCAGATCGAGGCGATGTTGTTCCCGCTGGCCCAATCGATCATTCTCTGCGAACCGGACAGCCCTCGGGCCGCCACCGTAACCCAACTTCGCGAAGCCGCGCCGCCCGGCGTCGATACCGAAGCGATCGTCTTAGCCTGGGACGTACCGACCGCGCTGCAAACCGCGTTGGCGCATACGTCTAACGAAGGAGTGATCTGCGTAACCGGATCGCTTTATTTGATCGGCGAGGCGCAAGCGTGTTTTGAAAGTGTCCGACCCGAGGATCTTAGGAGAAGAGAATGAAACGCTCAAGTTTGCTTTTTGGTCTGATCCTAACGGTAGCCTGCTCGTTCGCGTTGGTGCCGGCCGTTTTGGCTCAGGCAGATGAAACGCCTTCGATGTCGCCGGCCGCAGCCAAACAGATCATTCAAAACCGTGCACGTCAGGTTATTCTGGCCATTCAGGCAAAGAATATGAACCAGCTGGCGAATTACGTACATCCGACCAAAGGCGTACGCTTTTCTTCATATTCATACGTGGACAAGGACGGTGATCTAGTATTTAGGCCGGCGCAGGTTCGCGACTTGGGAACCAGCAAGCGTCGATATCATTGGGGTGAATACGACGGTTCGGGTGACCCCATCCGGATGACGTTCGACCGTTATTACCGTGAATTTGTTTACGACAAGAATTTCGCGCGCGCGCCCGAGATCAGGTATAACGAGATCAGCGGCGGCGGGACGATCATCATCAACATCTTCTCGTCGTACCCGGGCGCGATCGTGGTGGATCATTATTTCCCGCCCACTGAAGGCGAGATGGATTGGCGCAGCCTGCGGTTAGCGTTTCAAAAGCGCGGTTCGGTTTGGTATCTGGTGGGGATCATTCATAACGAATGGACGATCTAACAATTCGTTCGTAGTCAGTGTTCCCAGCCGAGTATCTTCCGGCGGCCCGCCTTTGCGCGAAGCGCAAACAAAACTCCCCTCCTTGGGCAAGGAGGGGTGGTGAGGTGGTCCTAAAAAGTGGAACACAGTAGTTGCTTAGCTTTTAGTCGTTCCATAGGGTTGGTGTCAATGGTTTTGTTGGCGGACTTTGCGGCCGCGGCCGCGAAGTCCTGTTCGTATCGCTCCGG
>JBDSEC010000261.1:0-2716 GCA_039920205.1 Pyrinomonadaceae bacterium | reverse complement strand
TGCTTCGGCGCGAAAACGAGTTGGTGACCGTCGATGCCGAGGTCGATCCTTATCTGGAATTGGCCGAGGTACATCGCCGCGTGATCGATCGCGGTGGGCCGGCGATCCTTTTTACGCGGGTCAAGGGTTCCAGCTTTCCGGTTGTGACGAATATGTTTGGTACCGCCCGCCGGATCGGTCTGGCGTTTGGGCCCAAACCGGAAGCTTTGGTCAAGAATGTCGTGCACGCGGCGGAATCGCTGTTGCCGCCGCGCCCGGCTGAACTTTGGAAACAGAAGGGGCTGGCGCTAGAGGCACTGAAACTTGGCACTAAACGGACCCGGCGCGCACCCGTCTTAGAGGCGGTCGATCGTCCGGCGCGGTTGGACCAGTTGCCGATTCTTACGACCTGGCAGGAGGACGGTGGTCCTTTCATTACGCTGCCGCTGGTTTATACGGAACATCCCGTTACCAAGAAGCATAATTTGGGCATGTATCGTGTGCAACGATATGACGCGGCCACGACGGGAATCCATTGGCAGATCCACAAAGGCGGTGGGTTCCATTACCATGCGGCCGAGGGGATGGGCCAATCCTTGCCGGTTACGGTCTTTTTGGGTGGCCCGCCCGCGCTGATCCTTTCGGCCATCGCCCCCTTGCCCGAAGACGTTCCCGAACTGGTGTTGGCTTCGGTTTTGGCGGGCGAACGGATCAAGGTCGCGGATGATCCGATCAGCGGCGGTCATCGCTTGGTGGCCGAAGCCGAGTTCGCTATCGTCGGCCAGGTGCCGCCGCAGGAACGCCGTCCCGAAGGGCCGTTCGGCGATCATTATGGCTACTATTCGCTACGGCACGACTATCCCGTGCTTCACGTTGATCGGGTCTATCACCGCAAAGACGCGATCTATCCGGCGACGGTGGTCGGTAAACCGCGACAGGAAGATTTCTTTATTGGTGACTACCTGCAGCAACTTCTGTCGCCGCTTTTTCCGTTGGTGATGCCGAGCGTGAGCGATCTGTGGAGTTACGGCGAGACCGGGTTTCACTCGTTGGCGGCGGCCGTTGTGCGCGAGCGTTACGCGCGCGAAGCGTTGGTCTCGGGCTTTCGCATTTTGGGTGAAGGCCAGTTGTCGCTGACCAAATTCCTGATCCTGACGGACAAGCCACAGGACCTACGTGATTTCCCGCGCGTTTTGGAGCACGTCCTCGCGCGCATTCGGTGGGAAAGCGATCTGTTCATCTTCTCGAACGTCGCGTTCGATACCTTGGATTACACCAGCGGCACGATCAATCAGGGCAGCAAAGCGATCATGTTGGGTTTGGGCGAACCGGTTCGTGATCTACCCCGCGAATTTCGCGGCGACCTTCCGGCTGGTATTGAGCGCGCCGAAGTATTTTGCGGCGGGTGCTTAGTATTAGAAGGGAAGCCTTACGTTGACGAACCGGACCAGGCGGCGCGACTCGCAAAAGATCCGTCTTTGGCGGATTGGCCGCTGATAGTACTTCACGATGACGCGACTGTCGCCGATTCCGCGGCGAAATTCCTTTGGGCTACCTGGACCCGATTCGAACCCGCCGCGGATATTCACGCCGCCAAAACCACGGTCGTGCGGAACCATTTATCGTACAGCGGTCCCGTTGTGTTTGACGCGCGCATGAAGCCGGGCTATCCCGACGAACTGATCGTGCGGCCGGATATCGGTGAACTGGTCGAGCGGCGCTGGCGGGAGTATTTTCCGCAGGCAGCAAAGTGGGAATAGTGGCCGGATATAAGGCGGCAGGTAAACTCGCCACTTCTTCGAATTCAATTTCTAGCGGTCACTTTCGTCGGATTGGAACGTCCCAAGATTGGATGGCACTTTCGTCCAAATATCGTTAATTTTGGGATTGCGATCAACCGCGAACGATTAACACCTTTTGCCTCAACGATGACTGGGATCACCCTGAACGAGCCCGCTTTTTGGGCGGCATAGGGTAGCCCCGGGCGATGGCTTCGGAGCCCGGGGTACACCTCTCCCCGAGTCAGAGCCCTGAAAGGGCGACAGAGGTTCTTTGCAAAATACGTGTTTCATCAATTGACGAAAGCGGCGATGAAATAACAGTGGCGCGCTTGCGGTCAGTTGGGTGGTAACGTCCCTATTCCATCGTGCCAGTATACCCAAGCTCGTGGCTCCCTAATCATTCCGCCTTAAGGCGGGACTACAAACGCGATGCGTGTTTAACCCAGGGTGAATGTCAGTCGACAGTATCACGCCTGAAAGGCGTAACTCTGTGCGGTTGCGCGCTCGCGGTAAGTCGAATGGTGCCGAGTGCTCACTACCCCGGCCCGAGTTTCGCCATCGCTTCGGCAATGACTTCCGCATAGACCTTTATACCTTCTACGTTGGGATGAGTTTGGTCGGTGTGGAGTAAGCCCGGCTTCTCATGGGCCTTGGTGTACCAGTCCGCCACGATCGTGTTCGGAAACTGACTGCTGATCAGTTGAAGGGTCGCATTTGCGTTCGGTACCCATTTGCTTACCCCCACGGTATTGACCAGAACTACCCGCCGCTGGGGGCCAAGCTTGGCCAGGATATCCCGCAATGCCACTTCGGAGGCCGGGTCCTGGAATCCAGCATTGGTGCCGAAGTTAAGCACGACAACGCTGCGCATGGCGCCCTTATCAAGCAACTGTTGAACTAGTGCGGGCGCGTCGTGCCATTGACGGATCGGCTTCGCATCAATGTAAATCCCGGGG
>JBDSEC010000260.1:0-7179 GCA_039920205.1 Pyrinomonadaceae bacterium | reverse complement strand
CCAGCGCCCGTGCGAGCTGCCGGGCTTGATCAAAACGCTCGAGCGCTTTTTGCGGCTCTCGCATCTTCCGATAGGTGTTGCCCAGACCGATCAGGACCGTATATTGTTCGTTTTTATCTCCGATCGCCTGATAAAGCGTGAGCGCTTCCGAGAATTTTTTGATGGCCACTTCCCAAGAGTCTGGCGTACTTTGAAGACGCAACCGGTCACCCTCATCAAATGCGCGTCGCGCCGCCAAACGATCTCGATCCAGTTGCGTCGCCGGCCGCAGCTCGACGAGTTGAACTTCGTACCGCCCGGGCCGGGCCTCTGCCTCGAACGATCTAACTTCCAGGCGGTAAATGCCGGTGGCCTCAGCTGTGATATGCACGGGTTCAGGCCCGAGCTTTCCGTTAGGATTATCTACTTCGGTGATCAGCCCTCCATCAGGCGCGAAGATCTTCACCGCAACGTCAAACCACTTTTGGTCCACTACCACGCGCGCATATTGGCCGGCGTTCAGGGCGAGTTGGTAGTAATGCGTCTGGCCGCCGGCCATCTCTCGCTCGATCGGCTTACCCAATTCGAGAAAGGGTTCATCCGTGCTCTGCTGTGAGTGGTTTACGAAAGATGGACTAAGGCCATCAGCCGGAAAAGGAAGGTGAGTGTTTGCGCGCGTCAGTTCTCCCGACGACGCGAACATGCAGAGAAACCAGACAACCAGGCAAATTGCAGAGGATCGCGCTCGACGACTTGACGGCAAAAGTGATGAATCGGGCTCTATCATCTCAACGACCAGGTTATTAAAGTGGCTAGGTGAACCGGGGCCGGGTATTCCAATTCCCAAAGTTTAAAGGCGGTCTTTGACCGCCGGTGACGCGAGTTTACCAGACCCGGCGGCCCAAGCCCGCCTCTAAGCGTATGACGGACGGTTAGTATGTCGACATTCGTACGATGAACGACCGTTCAAAATGGACAAGCCAGGGAGGTCAAGGACTACCTCTAATGCTACTCAGCGATAAATCAGCGAGACTAAAACGTTATTGTCGAGATATCGGTGCGGACGCCGTCAGCAGACAGGCGCGGCCAGCGCAGGTTCCTATTCGGCAGGTGATGCGTCGGGGAGTGAACTCCATCCTGCACTTTTTGGTCTTATCCTTACCCGGGCAAGGACAGGTGTAATTGCCAGTTATCTTCTGCAGTGGATCCTGCACTACCTGTACCGAAGCGCCACTGTTAACGAAATGGTAACCAGTTTTGATGTAAGCCACATTGTCATGTAACTCGGTTCCGGGTACCGCCGCAGTTGCGGTCGTGGGGCTTTCCTTAATCGGATCGGCGATCCCCAGACCCGTTGCGATCGCTAGGATCAGTGGGAACGCGATCAGGTATGCAATTGCGTGTGTTCTCATTGCTCGTCTCCTTGATCTAAATTCGCATCCAGTTCGAATATTGTATCCAGGAAAGCTTCAAAGTCCTACGGAAAACGTGATAACGTTCGAAGTAGGGAGCAATCAATAGTGAAAGTAAGTATTCGAGCCGAGCGCTTGGTTTTTGCGCTGAAGGCGCAGTCAGAACTTAGCCAGATGCAAGGCTTTGCGCAGCTTCTGGAAAATCGGCAACAACGATCGCGCCCTGAAAGGGCGCAACATCGATCTGGCGCACCTTCAGCGCGCTCGAATCCCCGGCCCCCGACTCCTGACTCCCGACCCCGCCACTATCGAAGTGATCCATCCTGCGCAAGCCCTAGTTCAAGCCACCTTGGTCTAACCGCGTAAAAAACAAAAAACCGCATTCCCATGCGGTTCTTTTGATCACAAGCTTGGTGCCGAAGGGGGGACTCGAACCCCCACGAGTTACCTCACACGCCCCTCAAACGTGCGCGTCTACCAGTTCCGCCACTTCGGCAGCGTGGGATGCGGCGGACCTAAAAGTCCGCCGCCAAAACTCTACTTACCCGGTTTCTTCGGAGCCGGTTTCGCCGCGGGTGAATTGGCCGGCTTGGTTGCGGGTGAAGCCGCAGGCGATGTTGCCGGTTGAACCGTTGTCGGAGCCGCCGGATTCGCCGCCGGTGCCGTCGTCGGAGCGGCCGGAACTGGTGCGCCCGGTGCGGGCGGTGCCGGGGTAGCCGCCGGTACCGGCGTGGGTCCCGGGCCCGCGTCCGGAGTACTCTGCAACAACGAACGGCTGCCGGTAACTGCCGGTAATGACATCAACAACGCGATCAAGAAAAACGAGATAGCCGAACCAACCGTGATCTTTTGCAACAACGTAGCCGTACCCCGCGCGCCAAAGGCGGTGCTATTTACGCTACCCGAAAACAGCGCGCCCGCATCGGCCTTACCCGGTTGTAACAAGACCGCGATCACCAAGATGATGCAGGCTAAGATAAATATTCCGTATAGTACGTAGATCATGGAAAAATGAGTTCCCTTGCGGCTAACGATTAAAATTTACGATCTGTGCAAAGCTCTCGGCGGTCAAACTGGCGCCGCCCACCAACGCTCCGTCAATATCTGCTTGCTTCATCAACGCGGCGATATTATCCGGCTTGACCGAACCTCCGTAAAGGATCCGCGTTCCGGCGGCCGACGGCGCGCCAAAAGTTTCCGTTAAAAAGCGCCGGATGAAAGCGTGCATTTCCTGCGCTTGTTCCGGCGTCGCGGTGCGCCCGGTACCAATGGCCCAGACGGGTTCGTAAGCAATGATGATACGTTCCAAGTCTGAGGGTGTCAACCCGTTAAGCCCGCCATGTAGCTGGGTTTTCACCACATTTTCGGCATTTCCCGCGTCGCGTTGATCCAGCATTTCACCGACGCAAACGATCGCCATCAGGCCCGCACCAAGCGCCGCCAAGGTCTTACGATTTACCGAATCATCGGTTTCACCGTAAAACTGCCGCCGTTCCGAGTGGCCGATGATCACGTCCCGCGCGCCCGCATCTTTCAGCATGCCGGCCAGAACTTCGCCGGTTTGCGCGCCTTCTTTCGCTTCGGTCGAGCAATTTTGCCCCGCCACACGAATATTCGAGCCTTCCAGGCGGTCCGCGACGCTCTTGATCGAAGTAAAAACCGGTGCGATAACGACTTCGCAGTGATTGGCGTTCGCGACCAACGGCTTCAACGCCAGGGCCGTGTCAACCGATTCGGCCACGGTCTTGAACATTTTCCAATTTCCAGCAATTACAGGCTTTCTCATAATGTGCCCAAGTGATCAGAGGTCAGAGGTCAGAGATTAGAGGTCAGTTCGGAGTTGAACACTAACCTCCAGCCTCTAACCTCTGACCTCTCATTTATCATTTAATGCAGCAACTCCCGGCAACTCATCCCCCGCGAGAAACTCTAGCGTTGCGCCGCCGCCGGTCGAGATGTGCGTGATGCGGTCGGCGACGCCAGCTTCGGTGATGGCCGCGACCGAATCGCCGCCACCCACGATAACCGTCGCGCCTTTATCCGCCGCGTCCGCCACCGCCAAGGCGATCGCCACCGTGCCTTCGTCAAACGGTTTCTCTTCGAACAATCCCATTGGACCATTCCAGATAACGGTCTTCGCCCCTACCAATGCGTTCTTGAATAGTTCTATCGTTTCGGCCCCAATGTCCAAACCGATCAAGCCGATGTTAGTAAACTCGATCGGGATAGTTTTGCAACTATGCAGCGGGTCGTAACTGTCGACCACCTGATGGTCCGTCGGAAGCAACAATTCGACGCCCGCATCAGCCGCCCGCTGCTTTACCTCGCGCGCGGTATCCATCATGTCGTCTTCGACCAGCGACTTCCCCACCGTAAAACCATCGGCCTTAAAAAAGGTGTAGGCCATCGCGCCGCCGATCAATAACTTATCGACCTTTCGATCGATCAATGAATTGATCACCGGCAATTTGTCGGACACCTTGGCTCCGCCCAAGATGGCGATGAACGGATGAACCGGATTGGTCAGAACGCCGCCCAAGTATTCCAGTTCCTTTTCCATTAGCAGGCCAGCCGCAGCCTTTTCAACATACTTGGTTATCCCGGCGGTCGAGGCATGCGCGCGATGCGCCGTACCAAATGCGTCGTTCACATAGTAGTCGCAATGCGAAGCGAGCTGCTGCGCGAAACCGTCGTCGTTCTTTTCCTCTTCCGCATGAAACCGCAGATTCTCGAGCAGAAGGATTTCGCCCGTGCCCAAGTCGTCTGCCAGCCTTTTCACTTCATCGCCAACGCAATCGGGCGCGATTTTAACCGGCAAACCAAGCAACTGCGAGAGATGCTCGGCGACCGGTTTCAGGTTATATTTCTCCACTACCTGCCCTTTCGGGCGACCCAAATGCGAGGCCACGGTCAGCCGCGCACCGTGGTCCAAGGCATACTTAATGGTTGGAATGGCGCCGCGGATCCGGTTGTCGTCCTCGACCACGCCGTCCTTGATCGGTACATTGAAATCCACGCGCAAGAAAACCCGCTTGCCCGAGAGATCTAGGTCCTTAATGGAAAGTTTATTCATGTTCGCGTCGCCCGATCCCTTTACAAACCTTTCGCGGCAATGAATTTGATCAGATCACGCACGCGGCACGAATAGCCCCATTCGTTGTCGTACCACGACAGCACCTTGATCAAGTTGCCGCCGATCGATTTAGTGTAATCGGCATCGACGATCGACGAGTTCGGGTTCTTACGGAAATCGACCGAAACCAGCGGAGCGGTCTCAAATGCCAGAATGCCCTTCATTGGACCTTCCGCGGCGGCCTGCAATGCCGCGTTCACTTCTTCGGAACTGGCGTCGCGCTCTAACACGATCACCACGTCAACCAACGACACGTTCGGGGTCGGAACCCGTACCGAGATGCCATCGAATTTGCCTTTGAGTTCCGGCAGCACTAACGAAACGGCCTTGGCCGCACCGGTCGAGGTCGGGATCATCGACAACGCCGCCGCCCGCGCCCGGCGCAGATCCTTATGCGGCAGGTCCAACAACTGCTGATCGTTAGTGTACGAGTGGATGGTCGTCATCTGCGCGCTCTTGATCCCGAACGTTTCGTGGATCACTTTGGCCACCGGGGCCAAACAGTTGGTCGTGCAGGATGCGTTCGAGATGATGTGATGCTTGGCGGCGTCGTAATTGCCTTCATTCACGCCCAAGACGATAGTAATGTCTTCATCCTTGGCTGGTGCGGAAATGATCACTTTCTTTACTGGTCCACGCAGGTGCTTGCCCGCGTCGGCCGCCTTGGTAAAGATTCCGGTCGATTCAATAACGATCTCGGCTCCGACCGAAGCCCAATCGATCTTGGCCGGGTCGCGTTCCGAGAAGACCCGGAATTCATCGCCATCCACCTTAATACTGTTGTCCGTGGCCGTGATGGTGTGGTCCAAATTGCCCAACACCGAATCGTATTTCAACAAATGGGCCAACGTTTTGGTATCGGTCAGATCATTTACGGCTACAAAATCGATGTCCGTGTCACCCAAAGCGGTACGCAAAACGTTGCGCCCGATGCGGCCAAAACCATTGATCCCAACTTTAATAGCCATCTGCTTTATGCTCCTCTAAATAAAGATATGTTATTGGACGGGCCGGACTTTCGGAGCCGGCACAGTCTTTCGCCGAAACTTGCCGAAAGGGACGGACAAGCGCTCGGATTCACCCGCGAATGAGCAATAAATGAGCATAGTCGCTGGCGGGAATTTGGTCAATTGGAGGGTTGTTCGAACATCGGCTCGCGGGTGCGACTAAATAGCTGGTACACAAAGCGCGGGGCGTAAGGGAACGGCTGAAGCCGTAACTCTAAACGCGCGCGCGGTTTCGGTAAAAGAAATTGAGGCGAATCGAATTAAAGTCGCCCAGCTCCGTTAGGAGTGAAATGTCTATAGTTAACTATATCTAAAATTGTTGTCTTAGCTCGGTTAGGCGCGGCGGGTCGGTCGCCCCGTTGGGGCTCAGCGTATATTTTTAATGGTTCGTATCTATTAATATTTCGCCCCGCTGGGGCTTAAGAGTCTCTGTGAGTAGTCGGTAAACTACAAACCCTTCGCCCCGTGCGGAGCCACGACCGAGATTGAGTACCGCGTCCCCAGCTCCATCCGGAGCGAAATTTCTATAGAAGAAGTGTTTCTAATAAATGTCCCAGCTCCGCCCGGAGCGAAATGTTTAGCGTTAGATACATTTCGCATCCTGCGGAGCTTAAGAGTCTATTCGCTGGTGCTCGTTAGCTATAAACATTACGCACCGGGCGGAGATTAAGAGTCGCTGGGAGGAGTCGGTAAACTATAAACCCTTTACGCCATGCGGGGCTACGAGCGAGATTATTTACATCGAACTCAGCTCCATCCGGAGCGAAATGTCAATAGTAAGAGTGTTTTTGGAAGGTGCATCAGCGCCGCCGGAGCGAAATGTATCCAACGTGCGATACATTTCGCACCGGGCGGAGCTTAAGAGTCTATTCTAGGATGCTGGTTACTATAAACATTACGCCCCTGACGGGGCTAGGATCGAGGTTAAGTGCGGCGTCCGACCGGCGGGCAGATCCCAAACTTTGTTACCGTTTGTGCGTTTCCGCGCGTCCTGCTTGGTTGGGCCTTTTTTGAAACTGGGAGCGCCGGTTAAGCGTAGTAAGTACTTGAGCCAAGCCGATTTCTGGTTTCCTGAGTTAATATTTCATTGTATCTGTTCGTTTTGGTTCTGGATTCATATTAAGGAGCTTGTGATTTGATGATTCGCACAGCCGCATTTCGACCTGTTTCGGCGCTGTCCATCTGCGCCCTATTCGCCCTATTCGCATTTTCCGCTGGATCGGCTTATGCCCAAACGCCCGTGGCCCAACCGTCTCCGACGCCGACGATCCTTTCGCCCGACGCCAAGCCGTTGCCGCCCCTGCCCGACTTGCGGCGCGTCGGGATCCGTCCCGACAGCCCGTTGGTTTTGTCATTGAATGATGCTATCCGCCGGACGCTAGAGAACAACAACAGTATCGAGGTTACGCGGGATGATGTGCTCTTCGCGGAAACGACACTACGTTCGTTGCAGGGCGCGTATGATCCGGTGTTTACATTTAATCCGATCTATACGAATTCAACCCAAGCCAACTCGCAGGTGTTTAGCGGCGCCAGTTCTAGCACCTTGAGCACCAAAACGTTTCAGTTTAACTCGGACGTTACGAAACTTTTCGAAAAAGGTGGCGGAACCTATACGGCCTTCTTTAACGATACACGGACGAGTAGC
>JBDSEC010000259.1:0-12749 GCA_039920205.1 Pyrinomonadaceae bacterium | reverse complement strand
CTTCTATTTCTAGCCAAGATCGGCACTAGAACCTCGTTCATCGCGCCCGAACGAAATCCATGTAAGTCCAGAGTAACGTAGCGAAAGCCGATCGCACGAAACTCGTCAGCCAGACTATCGATCAATTCTCGGTCTAATACCCGGTCAAATTCGACCGGCGAGATCTCCAACCGGGCGATCTGGTCATGATGCCGGACGCGGAATTCCCGAAAACCATGTTCACGCAAGGCGGCCTCGCCGCGTTCCACCATCGATAAGCGCTCGGGCGTGACCGGAATACCATAGGCGATCCGGGACGAAAGACAAGGGCTGGCCGGTTGGTCCCAAGTGGGCAACCCGGCGCGCTGGCTCATCAATCGGACGTCGGATTTGTTAAATCCCGCTTCGATCAGCGGGCTAAGCACGGCATTTTCACCAGCCGCCCGGCGCCCGGGTCGATGATCACCCAGGTCATCGAGGGTAGAACCATCGACGATGACCTCAATTGACCGCTCGCGCGCTAAAGGCGACAAGGTTTTATAAAGTTCGGACTTACAAAAATAGCAACGCTGCGGCGAATTCGCGACATAACCGGGACGTTCCAACTCCGCCGTCGTAGCGAACTGGTGATTAAAACCGAACCTATGGGCCAATTCAGTTACCGCAACTCGAGCCTGCTCACCTAAACTAGCCGAGTTACCCGTAACGCACCAGGCCTTCTCGCCGAGTTCTTGCGTCGCGATCAGGGCTAGATACGTACTATCAACCCCGCCCGAGAATGCCACGACGACCTCGCCCATCGACCGCAAGATCTGGCGCAAACGCAATTCCTTTAGTTCCACCTCGGTCGCGGGTGGTTCGGCGTTGGTCGCAAGGGCAATTGTCGTGGCGATGTTCAAAGTTGAAGGAACCCAACCTGATCAGAAAGAAAATTAATCTACCGCGTCATGTTAGCTTATGGCTCAACTTCTTCGCAACCAACCTCACTTGAACCGTCACCGTTCAGTGTCGGACTTTGACGGCCGGCGGAGGAAGAATCAACCGGCGGTCAAAGACCGCCTCTAAACGAACCTGTCAGTAGGCTTCGATTTCCCCGAACCGGTAGCGAAATACGATCTAGGAGAACTGGCCAATTCCAAAGAAACCCACGATGTCGCGAAGGTCGCCTCGGTCGGCACGTTGCACCGCGAATCGCGCCTGGTTCTCATTCAACTTCCGTCACCCACGAAGGACGGTAGTTCCGATCAAGCCAAATCTCACTTCGGGTCTAGTGTGGCAGGTTGGGTCGCACGAACAAATGTGCCACAGCGCGATCAGTTTGCGACCTAATGACCGCCGCCAATTTCCTAAACAAATTGCGGATCCCGGTTGAGACTGGCTGCGGCACGAGCGTTGCTTATTGCTTTGCCATCGGCAACAACGCGGCGGCCGACGGGGTATTTGGGCGCGGTTGAATGCGAAGTTCTGGAAGATCGGCAAACGAGTTACGAGTTGACAAGAGGTCGAAAAAAATATCAAACGGCTGGCGCGTCACGCGCTTAAAGCCAGCTTCTGAATTACCACCGGCAGGCGGATCGCAGTTTGATAAGCCGGTCAGTGGGAGCCGCGGACGGGCTCGGGGTCAAACCGTCCGTGTTAAAGAAGAGCGCAACTGTTTGAGGAGGCAGGTGCGCTCTTCTTTTTTTTCTTAGTTAGTTAACCATGCGGAGCAAAGCCATAGCGACGACCAGTATTAACCAACCGGCAAAACGTTGGTGGACGGTTGTCCTGGTTATCCTGACGCTGTTGTTGGTTTTGATCTTTATCGCCGCGGCGCGCCGGAACCGGCCCGTCGAAGAAACCGTCACCCTCTCGCAATCAATTAGGCCAAAGATCACTACCGGAACGCCGGTCGCCAATGCGAGCCCCTTAACGGTCGGCGATCGAGATCTGGAATTGATCGGCGACCGGGTGGCCGAAGCCACCGTCCTTTTGCGCGACCGTCAGCGCGGCCCGGCGCTACGGGCGATCGCGGCGGCGGAGAACCTGACCCGCCAAATGCGGGAGACCCGACCCGATATCGACCGCCAGTTACTGAACGGAACCGCCACCGAGTTAGCGATCATCGATCGTGATATACAGCGCGGCGAATTGGAACCCACTTTAATGCGGTTGGTTCAATTGAGCCGGCGGCTAGACTCGGCCGTGGCCGCACAGCAGTAGCTCAGCTAATCCCCCGTACCATCCAACGCGATCTGGTTACGCTCGGCCATGCGATAAAGTGTTCGGCGGTCGATTCCCAATACTTCCGCGGCCCGCGTGCGATTCCCTTCAACCACCTCCAAAACATGTATCAGGTAGCGCCGTTCTAGTTCATTCAACGAAGGCAGATCATCGTAGATAGCAGTCAACGAAGAACGGCCCGCGGCCGTGCGCACGGCGGCACTCTGCAGTTTCTCGGGCAGGTCTTCGGCCGCGATCGTCGAACCACGCGCGCGCAACGCCGCATTTTCGATGGCAGACTCCAGTTCGCGAACATTGCCGGGCCAATCATGCGCGATCAATCGCTTGATCGCGCCCTCGGTAAACGTCAAAGATCCACGATTGGCATTAGCGGCGGCGGCAATCAAAAACCGCGCGGCTAGCAGCGGGATATCGCTGCGGCGGTCCCGCAAAGGCGGCACGCGCAGGGTTACTACGCTCAGTCTATAATAGAGGTCTTCACGGAAATTGGTGCGCTTTACTTCTTGGTCCAGTTGCCGGTTCGTCGCCGTCACGACCCGCGCATCGACCTGAACCGAACGGGATGCACCCACGCGACGTATTTCATTCTCTTGCAGCGCGCGCAACAGTTTGACCTGCATGGCGGCACTGGTCTCGCCGATCTCGTCCAGGAACAAGGTACCGCCCGAGGCTTCTTCCCAAAGTCCACGGCGGTCCGCCGTGGCGCCGGTGAAAGAACCGCGCACATGCCCGAACAGTTCCGTTTCCAACAACGTCTCGGTCAAGGCGCCACAATTAACGGGCACGAAAGGCCCGGCCGGATGCGGACCATGTTGATGCAAGGCGCGCGCCACCAATTCCTTGCCGGTTCCCGACTCGCCAACGATCAGCACGGTCGAACGGGTCGGCGCCACGCGGGCGATCTCCTTATACAGCTCGATCATTGACGGCGAGCGCCCGACCAAACCCGTTCCGGCATAGCGCGCGCTCAAACTCTCGGCCGACGATCGCTCGAAATCGCTCGGCCGGTCATCTTCGCGGCTCAAGGCGCGCTTGACCGTAACCACGACTTCGTCGACCTTGAATGGTTTCGAGATGAAATCCCAGGCCCCTTCGCGCGCGGCTTCGACGGCAGCTTCGAGCGAACCAAAACCCGTAACCAATATTACCGGGCAATGCGCACGCATCTCGCGCAAAAGATCCACACCATTCTGTTCGGCCTCGAGATTAACGTCACTTACTAATAGGTCGAATGGGTGCTGTGCGGCAAGACTCAGCGCTGTCGCCGGATCTAGAGCAATCTCCACTTCCCAACCCTGTTCCGCGAAGATCTCGCGCAAGAGTTCGCACGAGTCGCGGTCGTCATCTACCACCAGAATTCGTTTCATCGAACGGCTGCCTCTCCCTCGACAATGGCCTCGGCGGACTTGGGCGTTCCCGCGGGCACGGGAAAGCGCAGGGTAAACGTGGTTCCCATTTTAGGCTCACTGGTCACTTCAAGCACGGCGTGATGTTCGGATACCACCTGCTTGACCACCACCAGCCCGAGCCCCGTCCCGCTGCCGCGTTGCTTGGTCGTGTAAAGCGGATCGAAGATGCGGGCCAACACTTCCGGCGTCATACCGGAACCGGTATCGGCCATCTCGACCACCACTGGTCCCAGTTCCCTTTCGGTTCCCGCCGGCGCGGCCGTGGACACGCGCAACACGCCGCCATCGGGCATCGCATCCATCGCATTGTTTACCAGGTTGATAAAAACCTGTTGTAAGCGGTCATGGTTGCCCTCGATCTTTGGCAGCGCCTCCGCCGCGGTGAATTTTAATTCCACGCCGCGTTCTTCCAACGCGGGGGCCAGGGCATCAAACGTGTCTCGAAGGGAAGCGTTCACGTCTAACGAGCTTAGTTCGGGCGAAGGATAGCGGGTGCGGTCCAGCATTTGACGCACGATCCGTTCAATGCGTTCGATCTGTTCGCTGATCGTGCGAATACGCTTCGCGGCCGCCGTATCTTCCCCCAGCGACCCGCGCAACAACTGCACGTGTCCACTGATCGTATTGAGCGGCGTTCCAACCTCATGCGCAAACTGTGCCGCCGTTTGTCCGGCGGCGGCCAACCGTTCCAATTCACTCACGCGATGGGTGGCCTGCCATTGCTTAACATTCGCTTCGGCCAGTTGCTCGTTTCGCTGTTGCAATTCCGCGGTAGCATCCGCAATTCGTTCACTTAGAATGGTCTGGCGGGCCTCGCGTTCGTGCGACATCTCGCGCACCTGTCCGATCATGTCGTTGAATTCATGCGAGAGCCGGCCCAGTTCGTCGTCTTGGTTCACGGGCACGCGGACCGCCAGATCGCCGGCTCGCGCCCGATCCATGGCAATCAATAATCGTTCGATCGGACGGTAGATCAACTGGCGGAACAGCACATAGGTGGCCAGGGTTATCAGCAAGATGGCCAAGGCCGACAACCAAAATGCATTCTTGGCATAACGCCAGGCAATGGCGGAGACCGGTTCCAGACGCAATACCACTTCCACGGTGCCGCTCAACCTCTCCGGTTCACTCACCGGCGCGAAAACGCGCACCCGCGATAGATCCGAACCGGAAGGCAAGTCGCTATTGGATTTCGAAGCCTCATTTCCGCGGAGGGCGAGTATGACGACTTCGGGGATGGGTTCGATCGGTCCCGACCCCTCAGCTTGCGCGACGGGTTGGAAATTTCCCGCCGTCCGCTCCCAGTAACGAACGGTCGTTATGTTCGCTTGTTGGTTCTTCAACAACGTCGCGATCCGGCTGATCACGAGGGGGTCACGCGGACCCCTAGTTTGAGTAATATCGTTGGCTAAATTGTATGCTTGGACTTTGGCATACTCGCGTTGTTCTTCGCGGATCACGGCGGCGACGCGAAAGCTGATCACAACCAGGGTCGCCACCAACAACGTCACCGTGATCACGGAAACCAGCAGGGCGGTCTTAGTGTGGAGCTTAAGTGGTCGCATTGGTCGCACCGGCCGGATTCCTTCGATCCCTTTCGGCTAAGGCCCAAGCATAAGGTCACGGCTGGTTGATGGCAAATTTAATGCACTTCCGGTAATGCCTCGGCGGTTGCGCTTGCGATCGCCGCGCCGACCGTGGCCGCTGCGACCGTGTCCTTCCGCTCTAGTTCACCCCAACCAACCAGCGCACCGCGGGCCGCTGCGGCAACGGATCTGACCATCACCGCGTACATCACCTGACGATAACCAAAGCGCTGCAGGAACAGCCACCATAGTAGTCGCCACTGCTCACCCCGTTCCAGAGCAAAAGCAAACGCGGCCGAGAGCCAATCGACAGCCAAGAACAAGGCGTAGTAGAACAATACCTGGTTAAGGTGTGAGAAAGCTTGATCTGCCGGATGTTCCAACCGCGCCAGCGCGGCCAATATCAGAGACCAAAAGATCAACGCATCCAACAACGGCGACACCAAAGGAAATAAGATCTGAAAGATCCACACGTTCGGCATGGCGATCCAACCCAACGTGCCGTATCGCCAGCGGAACAACGCATCACGATGTTTCCACATGCATTGCAAGGTACCGAAGCCCCAGCGAAATCTTTGCCGGAATAGACCGCGGATAGTGTCGGGCGCTTCAGTCCAAGCAATGGCAGTTTCTTCGTAACCGATCTTGAAGCCCAAACGCCGAATGCGTAGCGTCAGATCTTGATCTTCGGCCAAGGTGTCAGAATTGAAGCCGCCCGCCTGTTCTACTAGATCCCGGCGCCAAGCGCCGACTGCTCCTGGAACGACTGTGATGCAGTTTAGACTAGCAAACGCGCGGCGATCCAAGTTTTGTGAAGTGATGTATTCCAACGCTTGCCAGCGCGTCACTAAATTTAACCGGTTCCCCACCTTCGCATTTCCCGCCACGGCGCCGATCTGCGGATCGCCAAAACGCTGGGCCAATCGCGCGATGGTCGTGGACTCAAATACGGTATCAGCGTCAAGACCGATCACGATGTCGCCCCGCGAATGGGCCAAACCGAAACTGAGCGCCGCGGCCTTCCCCTCATTTGCTTTGGTGAACAAGCGCACGCGCGCGTCGTTCTCAAACCGCAACTGTACTCGCGCACTGGTTTCGTCGGGCGAACCATCGTCAACCACGATTATTTCAAACGCGGGATATTTCGAAGCCAAGATACTGTCGATCGTTTTGCCGATGACGGCGGCCTCGTTAAAGGCTGGGATGATCACTGAAACATACGGGGTATATTCGTTTCCAGCGTGGGTCAACTCGCGACGGCGAGCGCGCATTCGCTGAGCCAGGGCCAGTACGCCCACGATCAATGAACGGCTCAGACCAAGGAAGATCCCCACCAGGAAAAGTCCGCGCAAGAACCATCCCCCCAGCGATAAGAAATAGAACGTCACGGCATCCACCCGGGCAAAGGTGCTGTTGTCCGTTACCGGCGGCATGGTCTGCGCTTGGGTCATGCCGGCCAATTCCGAAACGGTCACGAATTTATAGCCCCGCGCGCGCAGTTCGTGAATGATACGCGGCAACGCCTCTAAGGTCTGCTGGCGGTCGCCGCCACCGTCGTGCAGCAAAACCACCTGTCCATGGCCCGTATCGTTTGGCGTTTGGTTAGATACGCCGGCGATCGTATGTTTCACGATCGCGTCAGTGCCCGGTCTGGCCCAATCGTCCGGGTCCACATGCAGACCGACCGTCAGATACCCCAAGCGCCGGGCGCGAACGATGGGATCTACTTCGTCCGGTGTCGTCGGTTCGGCATCGCCAAAATAAGGCGCGCGAAACAGTATCGTGGACCGCCCGGTTAAGGATTCGATCAAGCGTTGCGTAGCGTTTAGTTCCAGGTCGGTGATCTTGCCCGGCATTTCCCCCAGATTCGGATGGGTGTAGCTGTGATTCCCGATGTCGTGACCTTCCGCCACTATCCGCTTAACCAACTGAGGGTTAGCCTGTCCGTTTTCGCCGATAATGAAGAAAGTCCCCGGCACATTTTCCGCTTTCAATAGGTCTAGTATTTTCGGCGTCCATTCGGCATCCGGGCCGTCGTCAAACGTAAGCGCGACCAACCCCGGACGATCGCCGGAACGTCTGATCACATAACCGGAGGGTACGGCCGTCAACTTTTCATCGGCGATCAAACCGGTCCTTTGGTCCAAGGTAAAGGTACGTGCGCCGTCGTGCGGCTCAGCCGTCACCTGCAGGATCTCGCCCGTGCCTTCAAAGTCGATGTCGTAACCGTATTTGATCTGGGCCAGACCATCGGTATTTGGTTGTTCTCCTTTAGCAGAGCCAAAGACCGACCAGACCGACGGGTCTTCCGAACCCAACCGCCAAAGGGCGAAGCCGGCGGGATGGTACCCGCTAGCTGCATGCATTTGATTAAACGCCGTCACACCGTCTAAAAACCAAACCGAATGATGGCTTCCATCGTCTTCGTCGTATTCGAAATACGGCGTGCCCGATACCGGGTCGAAACTTATCTCGGCGTCCGAATCACGTGCCGCCAGCACGGCCTCTTGAAAGGAGACTTCCGGAGCTTCGCCGCCCGCGCTGGACCAATCGTAGCCGTAGTTCCCGATACACACGATCGTCTTGGCCGGGTCCAGTTCCGACAGCCGCTTCTGCAACACCGAAGTGAACCATTCCTGTGACGAGACCGGGCCCGGCTTACTGATCGACCAGTGTTGGTCGTAAGCCATCAGCATTAAATAATCGGTCGTCGCGGCATAGTCCTTATAGGCCCATTCGGGATTATCGAACGGCACCGCTTGGGCCACCAACCAACCATGCGATCGAAATTCTCCGTGAAGCTCTTGCATGAATTTCAGCAAGTTGGGTTGCGCCGACGCCGGCGCATCTTCCAAGTCGACCGTGACGCCGGCGAATTGATGGTCGGCAACCACCTGGCTTAACGACGAGATCAATTTCTGCCGGGACGACTCATCGCCCACCGCGCGCGCCAACACGCCGCCATCCCACTTTTCGTCTTTATAATTCTGGACCAGCGGCAGGATCGGCATCCCGGGTTTTTCTTTGTGGACCAAGTCGATCGCCCGCGGTTCGATGTCGGTCAGCAAGGGATCGTCACCATCACGTAAACGTATCCATTCGGGCACCAACCAATCCAACTCGCCGAGGTTGCGTTTCAACGACGAGTAACTGGCGTCGTCCCAGTTTACATAGAACCCGATCGCCAACGGTTTGCGGAACGCACCGCTTTCGGTCGGCAAGACCGGCGACGGAACCCGGCCGGGTCCGGTGGCAGGTTGAGCTTCGCGTTTGGCGGATGCCAGTTGATCCTCGTGCAGCGTTCGTTTCAACTCGCGCGCGGTCTGCTTTGCGCGCTGCGCGGCGCGCGTAGTTACCGGCGCGGTTAGTTTCAGCTTGGTATCTTCGGCGTGCGGCAATCCCGCGACCGAAGGGAGATCAATGCGCGGGAGGATCGGATTGATGATGATGCTGATGACCAGCGTTCCGGCCAGGACCGACGTCGTGACGCCGAGTAATATCCAGGTGGCGCGCATCCGGCGGCGGCGGCGTCCCCGTGGATCGTGAAATACTTGAGTTAACGAGGTCTTCATCATTTGGGGTCATAACCCGCGGAAACGTCCCACGCCAGGTGTTACTCCGGATCGACGCCGTGACCATTGCGTATCCGTTGAATTCAAACAGAGCAACCGACGTGCCAATTGAATCGTCTAACCAAATTGTTTAGACGGCCTGCCTGGTCATTGTTTTGTAGGTCGATAGGTGTGGCGGTTGTGTTGAATTGGCAAAATCGACACAGAAGAGCTGACGGAGACGAGCAGATGTTAGATGCTAGAGTCAAATAGTTTCGATTTTGGCCCTATTGCATCGACTGAGTGCAAGCGTGTCCGTATTGACGGTTCGGCCTTAACTAACATCGGACCTGGGCCTTTTTCTGTGTTGACTTTTTCTTGTCTAACCTCTGACATCTAGCATCTGACATCTGTCTTCTATGTTAGTATTTTGCTCTCTTCCCTTTTCGGTGAATTTTCGTAGTGTTGGATGCTTGTCTTGATGCGCCGAAACCTATCTCCAAGAGTTTTATGCGGGTGCCTTTTAGCCCTTCTTTTTGTCTGGAACGCACCGGCGTTGATGGCGCAGGACGAGCAAGAGGAAACTCAGGTCGATCATGTTCACCTGTTCGAACAGGGACAGGACGCCCACGAAAAAGGTGATCTCGCCAAAGCCTTGGAGTTTTACGATCAGGCGATCGCGGCTCACGCCGATTTTCCGGAGGCAGAGTTTCAGCGAGCCTCAGCGTTGGTGTCGTTAAACCGCGCGGCCGAGGCTGAAAAGTCTTTGCGGCACGCGATCGAGTTGCGGTCGGATTGGTCGCCCCCGTATGCGGCCTTAGGTTCGCTCCTGCTAGGGTCCGGCAAACTCGCCGAGGCCGAGACCGCGCTTGAACAAGCTCTTAAATTAGACCCGCGAAACTATCCAGCGTTAACCGCATTGGTTGAACTGCGTTTGCGCGGCAAGCCAACCGCCGAAACTCTACAGCCGCTTTTGCAGCTACTCCGGTCCGCTACCACGGGAATGAAGTTACCGGCCTCGGTTTGGGCGGCGCGTGCTGCGGTTGAACGGACCACCGGTAACAGGATTGAGGCGCAAACCAGCCTCGACCGAGCCCTGGCGACAGATCCCCATAACGTGAACGCCCTGTTGGTGCGAGCTGAATTGCGCGCCGAAGCCAGTGATTTCGACCGGGCCGTTGATGATGCCCTCGCCGCGCAGAAATTGGCACCCAAACGGAGTAGCGTGGCAATAGTTTTGGCTCGCGTTTACGCCCGGGCCGGCCGCAGCGAGGAGGCACTCCGGGCCCTTGATGGATTGGACGACATAGCGAAGAACTCGCCCGAAGCGGCAGAGATCCGCGCGGCCCTGGTTCGTTGTGACGGTTCGCCCGAAAGTGTCGCCGTACTGGAAAAGTCGCTGGCCACCGATCCACGTAATCCGGCGCTGCTCGCATGCCTCGGAGCGGCGTTCCGGCGATCTGACCCGAAGCGCTCGCTGGAATATTACGCGCAGGCGGCCGAGATCGAGCCGGACAACATTGATCACGCCATCGGCTTTGCTGGAGCATTGGTGCAGGCGCGGCGATTCGAAGATGCGGTCACGGTGCTTCGCCGCATTTTGGTCCGCGCGCCGGACAATTATACGGCCCACGCCAGCCTGGCCACCGCGCTTTACGAATTGAAGCGGTATCCAGAATCGCTGGCCGAATTTGATTGGGTCATTGAGCGCAAACCCGACCTCGCCGTCGCCTATTTCTTTATCGCTACGGCGAACGATGCTTCCGGTAAATATTTACAAGCGTTAGCCGCCTATGAAAAATTCCTCCAGTTGGCCGACGCAAGTACCAATCAATTAGAGATCGATAAGACGAACCTGCGCTTGCCGCCTTTGCGCCGGCAGATTTCGCGCGGCGAAGGTACGACCAAGCATTAGTGGTAGATTGTTTTCGGCGGCTAGGCCACGTTTGAGCTCTTTATCTCATCACAAGGGTCAAGTCGCAGTTGTCTAGTTAGATCCTTGGAACTATTATGGCCGGGTGTTCAACCTGGGAGGTCGTGGTGCAATGAACCGCAGAAAACGGCACGTCCGGTGGGTTTTGACCAAACTTCTCTTGCTGCTGGTATTTGTTCTCGCCGGGGGCGGAGTAGTTCGGGCGCAGGACGATGACTTTCGCTTGCCGGGACCGGTGCCGCCACCGCTGCGATTTGTCGCGGTGGAAACACGTTCGCAACTCGCGGCCGAACCCGATCCGAAACGGCATGCGAAGATGAGCCTGGAATTGGCCGAAGCTAGTCTGGCGCGGGCCGAATCGTTGACCGGGCAGCAAGACTTTACGGCCGCCGCGATCGAACTAGCGCAATACCAAGGGTTGATCCACCAGTCGATAACTTACCTTCAGGCCATACCACCCAAAGACAACAAAACTTTGGATATGTTCAAGCGTCTGGAGATCGCGTTGCGCACGCATTGTCCGCGGCTTGAAAGCTTGCGGCGAAATACTCCCCTAAGCTACGCCACCAACATAAAGGAAGTCATCGTGTTCGCGGAAGCTTCGCGCGACACGTCGTTGAACTGTTTCTTTGGTGACACCGTAGTGCGCGAGAAGGCGCCGGCGAAAACTGCCACTACACCCACAGACGATAATTTGAACAAAACTCCATGAGCAATAAGTCCGGTAGTACCCCTGGAACGCTTCGTCTCCTCGCCTCGGTGTTTTTTCTGTTTAGCTTGGTAACGGTACTGGGTGCGGCTCAGTCGGTCCGCGATCACCTAACCGAACAAGAGACCGAAGCCGTCCGGCTTAACCAAGAACTGGATAAGCGAACTGGAGTATTTATCAAGGCCGCGGATCGCCGGCTATTGGTACTTACCGATCCGACAGGAGCGGCGGCGAAGATCAGTAAGAAAGATCTTGAGTTGTACGGTCCCTTGCCGACCGGCACGCGGGCACAATTACTGACTGACTTGGCCGGTATTTTGGATGAGGCGGCGGACAAAATAGATGACGTAGCAGAGCGTGACGAAGCCAATCCTTTGTTAATGAAATCGCTGAAAAAGTTGGCTGAAGCCGCGGCCCGCTATTTGCCGCAGCTCAAAGCGATCGGCGATGCCGCCAAGGATCGCGACGAAATCACCGCCGCCAGCCGCGCCGCCGACAGTGCCCAGGTAATTGTTGACGCCGCCAAACGCCACGGCTAGCCGAAGCGGCCGTGGGGTGGTAATTTTGCGAGATCTAAGGTCGGACGGAAAACCACCAGACGACTTTCCCTTTGTTCAATATCACATCGACGTGAACTCTTCAATTCCCAACCTTTTGCCAAAATCGACGTAATACTTCACGATGCGAACCGGATCGTTGGCGGATTCGTATCACATTGCAGGGCGCGTAGGCGCGCCGATCAGATCTGACAAGGAGTGTTTAATGGACAGCCGCTTTTATCCCCGCGTGGAAGTTGACGTGACCCAATTGCTGACCGAGTTGCGGTCGCTATTTGACAGCGATTATGAAGTGCAAGTGATGCACGTGGGCGGTTCATCCGCTTTGCAGGCCCGCAAATCAAGCACATTTCTGGATATTACCGGAATGTCGTCGGCGGTGACGATCACGATCACGCCCGAGTCCGCCGGCACCCGCGTTGAGATCGGGATGCAGAAATGGTTGGACAAGGCCGCGGTTGCGACGGTGGCGCTCTTTGTCTTTCCGCCGCTGCTGGCGCTGCCCGCGATCGGCGCCTATGGCCAATATAAGATCACCGAAAGGGCCTGGAAGGCGGTCGAGGCGCACATCACCGCCAAGGGCGGCGGTTACGTCCCGCCTTTGCCGGGGCGATGCGGCAATTGTGGTGCGGCCAACTCAGTCGGCGCCGATTTTTGCTCGGGCTGCGGCTCGAAGCTGCACTTGGGTGCGACCTGTGGCGGGTGCGGCGCGGTCCAATCCGATCCCGAAGCGCGCTTCTGTAATCGTTGCGGTAAAGCCGTGACGTAACAGACCAAAAAGAATTAGCCACAGAGGTCACAG
>JBDSEC010000258.1:0-4296 GCA_039920205.1 Pyrinomonadaceae bacterium | reverse complement strand
TTATTTGTTCTTAGTTAGCTCGGCTAGATGTGCGAGGAACCGTCAGTTTCCCCTCGCTTCTGGACGGGCTTTTTGTCTATTTTGGCAGTCGCCTTGAACGATGGGCGTCACTATGTAATAAATTGAGTCAAACAAGTTCGCAATGTAGATAGGCAAATTAGGGGAGCGATCATTATGACTGTTGCTAAAATTACCGAGATCAGTTCATCGTCAAAAGAAAGTTTTGATGACGCCATTCGTCAAGGCGTGGCGCGCGCCAGCAAGACACTTGCGCAAGTTACCAGTGCTTGGGTGAAAAGTCAGAAGGTAGTCGTCACCGATGGCGAAGTGTCCGAATATCGCGTTACGTTGAAGGTATCGTTTGTCCTTAAGGATTAGTCGGTACTTAGGCACAATGCACTATCACCTGATCGGAATCTGCGGCACCGCGATGGCGTCGTTGGCCGGAATGTTGCAGGCCCGTGGGCATCGCGTTACCGGGTCCGATGAACACGTCTATCCGCCCATGTCCACGATGTTGGCCGATCTGGGGATCAACATCTGCGTCGGTTTTGATCCGTCACATATTTCGCCGGCTCCTGATTGCATAGTTATCGGTAACGCCATTCCACGCGGCAATGTTGAGGTCGAGGCCACCCTCGACCGGAAACTCCTCTATCGATCCCAAGCCGAGATCGTTAAAGAGGAATTCATCCGCGGCCGACGGTCGCTGGTGGTGGCCGGTACGCATGGTAAGACCACGACCACATCTTTGGCTGCGTGGGTGATGGAATGCGCGGGACTTGACCCCACTTTTTTGATCGGCGGGGTAGCCCAGAACTTTGGGGTTTCTTTTCGCGTTACCGAAAGCCCCTACGTCATCATTGAAGGCGATGAATATGACACGGCCTATTTTGATAAAGGGCCGAAATTCATGCATTACCTGCCGGAACTGGCCGTGGTGGGGAATATTGAATTTGACCATGCGGATATTTATGCGGACTTGGCCGCGGTCAATCTGGCGTTTCGGCGACTAATGAATATTATTCCGGGCAACGGAAGATTGATCGCCGGTTGGGATAGCCCCGCGGTACGCGAGATCGTTGGACAGATGGGCGCTACGCTTCACACGACGCTTGAGACCTATGGGATGAGCGGTAATGCCCGGTGGCAAGCGCGGGATGTCAGTTACGGCCCGCAAGCAACTACGTTTCAGGTTTTTTGCGACGGCATCAACTGGGGCCAGGGCGAGTTTTCCACGCCGCTGATCGGCGAATTCAACTTGCGCAATTGTCTGGCCGTCATCATCGCCGCGAATGCTTGGGGAGTTGATCCGGCGGTTATCCGCGACGCTTTGGCGACGTTCAAGAGTGTGCGGCGGCGCGCAGAGGTGCGCGGGGTTGTACGTGGCGTGACCGTGATCGACGATTTTGCCCACCACCCGACCGCTGTGCGCGAAACCCTGCAGGCACTGCGTGACAAATATGTGGACCAACGATTGATCGCGGTCTTCGAACCGCGGTCATGGTCATCGCGCTTAGCGGTCTTTCAGGATGACTATGTTCGGGCTTTCATTCCCGCCGATCACGTGGTTATTGCTGGCGTATTTCAAAGTGAACTGGCCCGGGAGAAAGGTTCGGTGATGGACACGGCGAAATTGATCGCGGATATCGGGGCTACGGGCAAGCCAGTCTATGGTATTTCACACGCCGATGAGATCGTGTCGCATCTGTCACCATTACTTAAAGATGGCGATGTGGTCGCTATAATGTCGAATGGTGGATTTGGCGGGATCCACGAAAAACTATTGGCTGCTTTAGCTTAGATTCCACCTACCTTAGTTCGTGGAGCCGCGCGTTCCGACTCCGACTCCCGGTCTCCGACTCCCAGCCCCTATGTTAAGCCCGGCGCTTCTGTGACTTGATCCGCGTGACCTTGGCGGGCGCCTCGACTTCTTCCGGGATCTCAATCATCAACGGCCGGGCATTCTTAATGGCATCCACGGCCCCCGCCAGATCACCCTTCATTTCGATCCGCGAAGAAATAACCCGGCGAACTCGTTTGGGCAAGATCATCGGGGCAATGCCCGCGATCGATTCTGCCAGCATTACGATATCGCCACCGCCACGCCAGTGTTCGCGCACGATCGCTTCATCCGAACTATTGATCAGGCGCAAAAGCGTCAGCGAGATCAAATAGATATCATCCACCTGACCCAAAAACGGGATCATATCGGGCAGGAAATCGAACGGAATGATCGCATAAACAATGGCGCCGCCAAATAGTAATTTGTCGGTTGACGGAACTCGCGGGTCCGAGATCAGTCTACCCAGAAGTCCCACCATATTGGGCAGGAACATCAAAAAACCGCGCATTCGTTGTTTGATCTCAATTTTCGCCATATTCCCTCGATCGTTCCAGAAGATCTATCGTTCGACAATTAATTTTACCCTAGCCGGTTGCGCAAGTCGAAGCCTTGTCGCATTACCCGGCCTCCGTTAAACTTACCCGAATTCAAAAACCCTGAGCTATTGATCTGACCAGTTTATTTATGATCTTGGACAAGATTCGCCAACGCGCCGCGGCCGACCTGCAACACATCGTTTTGCCGGAAGGCGAAGATCCCCGGACGGTTATCGCGGCGGGAATTGCCGCGCGCGAACGATTGGCGCGAATCACCGTTTTGGGCAACGAGGATACGATCCGGAGTCTGGCGACAAAACATGGAGCCGATCTGACCGGTGTCGAGATCCGCGACCATCGTAAAGCGGCCGATTTTGACAAGGTGGCGGGGCTATATTACGAACTTCGCCGGGCCAAAGGTGTGCAAATGGACGAGGCCCGTAATACGGTGGCCGATCCATTGTTTTATGGCAACTTGATGGTCCGATCGCGACAGGCCGACGGTTCCGTGGCGGGCGCGACCAATACTACCGCCCATACCGTGCGGGCCGCGCTGCACTGTATTGGTCCACGCGCCGGCTTTCGTTTAGTGTCTAGTTTCTTTTTGATGGCGCTGCCAAATTCCGATGTTGGCGAGCAAGGCGCCATGATCTATTCCGATTGCGGCGTGGTGATCGAACCCACGGCGGCCGAATTGGCCGAGATCGCCCTGGCCGCCGCCGATTCGTGTCGCGCGTTGTTGGGAGTCGAGCCACGGGTAGCCATGCTCTCGTTTTCCACTAAAGGCAGCGCCAAGCATAAGCTGATCGACAAAGTGGTCGAGGCCACCAAGACCGTCCGCGCGCGCGCGCCGGAACTGAGCATAGATGGCGAACTGCAAGCCGACGCGGCGTTGGTGCCGTCCGTTGCCGAGTCAAAGGCACCGGGTTCGTCCGTGGCCGGCCGGGCCAATGTATTGATCTTTCCCGACCTTCAGGCGGGCAATATCGCGTACAAGCTTACCGAACGATTGGCGGGCGCTACGGCGATCGGGCCGATACTCCAAGGGTTAGACAAACCGGCCAACGATCTATCGCGCGGCTGCAAAGCGGAAGATATTGTCGATGCGATCGCGATCACCGCGGTCCAGGCCCAAGCGCGAAAGGCAGCGACCTGATCCATCGCGCCGTGACCACCTCACAATACGGCAAACGGATCGGACGGGCGCGCGCATCAAAGCGAAACCTGTAACAATTTGCTCTTGTTTCCGTGCTAGTTGCTGCATATGAATCGATTTATTCGTTTTAGCCTCGCGTGGATGCTGTTGATCGTCGCGTCCGTGTTTGCGCAAGCGCAGCACGGCCCGCCCACTCCGACGCCGACCCCGCCGGCCAATCAAGATCAAGATCCGATCAAGGTTTTCACCGAAGAAGTGCGTTTGCCCGTGGTGGCGGTCGACCAATATGGCCGTTTTGATCCGACTTTGGTCGCGGACGATATATTGGTCCAGGAAGATGGAGTGCCGCAAAACATCGCCAGTGTCAGGCGCATCCCGGCGAGCGTTTTGATGCTACTGGGAACTGGTGGCGGACCGAACCCCGCGGTGAAGACCAGCACCACACGCGACGTGGCTTTGCGGCTGCTCGGTCGCCTGCGGATTTCGGACCGTGTTGCCGTAATGCAGTTCAGCAACAAGGTTGAGGAACTTCAGGCCTGGACCGCCGACCAAAAAGCCGCAGAACACGTTCTCAGAAATCAACTTCATACGGGGAACGGCACGTTGCTAGTGCCCGCGCTGCGCGCAGCGGCTGCGATGTTGCAGTTTGAACCGGTGGGTAATCGTCATCTGGTATTGATCACCGATGGTGTTGACGTTCCCGATGGCCGCGCGAAATTTGCGGATCTGATGGACACCCTAAAACCAAGCGCGGCCGA
>JBDSEC010000257.1:0-3041 GCA_039920205.1 Pyrinomonadaceae bacterium | reverse complement strand
CCCCCAACCCCCGTCTCCCAAAGGGAGAGGGGGAGCAAGAGGAAACGCAACAGGTTGATTGCGGCCCATCGGAGCTGCGCTGTGATCTCTGTGGTGCAACTTTTTTGAATTTCGATTTTTGAATATGAAACGTAGCTTTTTTGAATTTGCGATATCCGTGCTGCTTGTGATCGGCAGCGTGGCCGTGGCGGCGGGCGGGCCGATCGAACTGATCGTGGCCGCGGATGGAAGCGCTAAGTACAAGACCATTCAGGAAGCCGTCATGGCCGTCCCCGCGGGAACGATCGAAAACCCGGTGATCATCCGAATCAAGCCGGGCGTTTACCAAGAACTGATCTATATTCAGCATGAGAAACGTTATTTTCGCCTGGTGGGTGAGGATGCGGCTAAGACGGTTCTTACCTACAACCTGAACGCGAATCTGATCGGGCTAGACGGCAAACCGATCGGCACCTTCCGAACGCCCTCCACGCAGATAGACGCCGACGATTTCACCGCTGAGAACATAACGTTCGAGAACTCGGCAGGACCGGTGGGTCAAGCCCTGGCGATCCGGGTTGACGGTGACCGGGCGGTCTTTTGCAATTGCCGTTTTCTGGGTTGGCAAGACACGATCTTGATCAATCGTGGCCGGCAGTACTTCGAAAATTGCTATATCGAGGGCCACGTTGATTTCATCTTCGGTGGTGCCACGGCGTGGTTCGAGAAATGCCACATCCATTGCCTGCGCGATGGTTACATCACGGCCGCATCCACACCGGATAACCATCCTTATGGCTACGTGTTTTCGCATTGCAAGATCACTTCTGCGGCGCCGGAAGTAAAGACCTATCTTGGTCGGCCCTGGCGCGCCTATGCCAAGGTGACGTTTCTAAATACGGAAATGTCCGCGGTAGTGCGGCCGGTGGGTTGGCACAATTGGGATTTCCCCGACCGCGAAAAGACCTCGTTTTATGCCGAATACAATAGTACCGGCCCGGGCGCGAACGTTGCGGCGCGGGTAGCTTGGTCGCATCAACTTACCAAATCCCAAGTAAAGCCGATCACTTGGCAAAGGGTCCTGGCCGGCAGCGATGGGTGGAATCCGAAGAAGGGCACCATGCGCAGGTGAAATGGAAGCGTGCGATGATCTGGGAAGGTTGGACGCAAAGATATCACCCGCGCCGAATTATAATGCGGAGTGCAACAGGTCTTGAGTTTTTTGACTTAACCCGCTTACGCGGGTGTCCGCATAAAGACCGGTGGTGAGGCTTTGCGAACCCCGGTTCAAGCGCAAACGATCGCAAGCCAATGAAATGGGCGACCGATCTCGCCTAGTCAATACGTCAACGTGATCCTCGACTCCATCTGTCGCCAATAATAGGCCGACGCGTTTACGGATCACTCCAACATTATCTTCGTGCTGCGAATCAGCCGCACTGACCTTCCTCTCTAGTGGAAAACCGGATCATAGTTTTCTGGGTGGCAGGTCGAAAGTAAAAGGACCGTGAAATGTACGACATGCTTCAGCTTGTCGACGGTGCGGTGAACTCAACTAGAACCAATGGTGACGTCGACAAACTGAAGTTTATCGTACTGTCATCCGCCGCGTCATATTCAAACGGCTGGTTGGTTGAAAGCGGTCCGGGTCGACGTTGCGCGGCCTTCGTCGCTACATCGCGCCACGGCAGCAGGGCGAGTCGGCTCGGCTGAAGCCTCGACCCGGCCTGCTATGGCAGGCGGTACCGACCTACCGCACACGGCCTCTGACTTCCTACCGCTTACCACCAACCTCAAACCTCTGACCTCTGATCTCTAATTCAGTGACGGCCCGGCTAAAGCCCCGTCCCGCGGGATCCGGTCAAGACTCGACCCGGAACCAATCGAAATCGGCATAGCCACTTTCGCCGGTCTTGCCGGTACCTAACGCAAAGATACCGACCTTGGCGCCGATCCATCGTCCGGGTTTTGCGGTGAAGGGTTCGCCGAGTTCGGTGAACTTGGCGCCATCGGTGCTGTAGCTAAATTGGCAGATGGCACCCTTTGCGACCCTCACCCGCAGGTAGAAGGTGTCGCCCTTGATGGACGTGCCCGGACCGCTCACGGCCGTGGCGCCGCCGATCGCATCCTTACCGATCGTCTGTGAGATGAACAACCCCTCAGCCTTTTTCTTCAGCGAGATGAAGGCGTAATCCATCCCCATCACGATCAGACCGGTCTCTTCTTCATCAAAGCGCGGGGTGAATTTGACCTTGGTCGTGGCGGTGAATTCCAACGCGGGAAATTTCTGCAGCAGGAGATTCGGCACGTCCCAGAAATTCCGGTACCCCTCGGGACGCGCACTATTGAAAAGGCGTAGGAAACCCAAACCGCCGGCCGGAAACGCCCAGTTGGTCGCATAGTTCGCCTGCCACTGCCATTGCCGTCCGATACCGTTCTGGTCGAACTCGTCCGATTCGGGCGGCGTTGCGATGGGCCAAGATCTACCGACGTTGGGTTTCTTGAAACTCAAAACCGGTTCGCCGGTACCATCGCCGTCCGGATCGTTGCCCATCACCGGCCAATCGTTGATCCATTTCATCGGCTGCAGATGAACGACGCGACCGTAGGCCCCTTGGTCCTGAAAATGCAAAAACCACGCTTCGCCGGTCTGGGTTTCGACCCAACCGCCCTGATGTGGACCGTTGATCGTAGTCTTGCCCTGCGCCAATGCGATCCTTTCTTCATACGGTCCGTAGATATTTCGCGAGCGCAAGATCAGTTGCCAACCGGTCGCGACACCGCCCGCCGGCGCGAAGATGTAATAGTAGCCGTTACGTTTGTAGAATTTCGGCCCCTCGACCGTTTCGTGATGGCCGTGTCCGTCAAACACCATCACGCCATCATCCAACAACTTGGTCCCGTCGGGACTCATGCGGCTGACCACCAGAATGCTCTTTATACCGGAACGGCTGCCGGCCAGGGCGCTAACCAAATAGGCCTGCCCATCGTCATCCCACAACGGACACGGATCGATCCAGCCTTTGGCTTCCTTGATCAACAGCGGCTCCGACCACGGGCCG
>JBDSEC010000256.1:0-8820 GCA_039920205.1 Pyrinomonadaceae bacterium | reverse complement strand
CCTGGGACAGTTCGATCGACGCCGTCACGCCGATCAAAATAGAAGCAAGGAGGCGTTGAATCATAATGAGTCACCTTCGCAAACTAAACTTTGGCACCATTTTAGACTCAACCCGGCGAACATAAATAGTTTAAACTAGTCCTTCTCATTTCTTAAGTTCACCGGTATGATGCGCTTCGATTTCAGAATAGCAGCCGAAGGAAGGTGTCAATGTACCCCTATCAACCACCGCCGCCGCCCCAGGTTGTCCACGTCTATCATCAGCCGCAGAAGAGCGCGGGAGTGGCGGCCATTTTGGAAGTTCTGCCTGGTTTCCTGATCCAAACGTTCGGTATCGGTCACCTCTATGCCGGAAATATTGGTCTGGGCCTGTTCTTCATGTTCGGCTATTGGGCCATCACTTTTGTCAATTTCCTCTTGTGCTTTATCTTTATCGGATTTATTACTTGGCCCATCTGCTGGATCTTCATGATGATCATGTCGCCCATCCTGGCCTCCAACGCAGCAAACGTCAAAAACAGCCAGGCGCAACAGCAATATTCGGGTCCACCGATGTATAGGTAGCGGTTGTCGAGGCGCAACTTACTGCTTCATCAACGGCCAAAACATCGGGATCAGTGTGACCGCGATCGCTGCCAGCAATAGATCAAGGACGATCCCCAGTTTCAAAAAGTCTTTAGTCCGGTAACCACCGGGACCGTAGATCATCAAACTGGTCTGATAACCGATCGGCATGGCGAACGCGGCCGACGCGCCAAAGGTTACGGCCACCAACAATGCCATCGGGTTCATTCCCAAATGGACCGCGGTCGAAACCGCTACCGGTCCCAGCAGCGCCACGGTTCCGCTGTTTGACATAAGTTCGGAAACCAACACCGCGATCAAGAAGAAGATGGCCAATACCAAATGTGGCCCGGCGGTCAATCCCCCTAGTCCTTGGGCGACCAATGCGGTGATGCCGGTTTTGTCCAGCGCCATACCCATGGCCAACGAACCCGCCAGCACAAAGATAATGCTCAGATCGATCGAGCGATAAGCCTCGCGCGGCGTCAAGCAACCGGTCAGCATCAGGACCGCGCACCCAGCGGTTGCCGCCGTGACGATCGGCAACAGATCCAGCGCCACCACCATGATCACCGCCACCAACGTCGCCACCGCGATGATCAGTTTCCGCGCACGCCTTTCGGGATAGGCCGGCGCGCCGATCACCAGGAACCCGCGGGTTTTGGCTAACGCACGCAGTGCTTCGTCCTTTCCTTCGACCACCAATACATCGCCGGCTCGCAACCGCGTCGTGGCCACCGAACCGCGCACCGCGTCGCGCCGTCGGAGCGCGAGCACCACCGCGTCGAATCGTTCGCCAAACCGCGCCTTCTGCAAAGTCTGTCCGATCAACCCAGAAGGCGCCAGCACGACCACTTCGGCAAGCGACAGGTTGATCTCATCGTCATCCTTCGGCTCAGCCGCTGATTCCGGTGGTTCGGTTGGGTCGTCTGATGGCGGCGGGAAGAGGCTACGCTTTTCACCTGATGTCGGCCGGTCAAACTCCAACCCGCCTTCGTTCAGCAACGCCAAAAGTTTATCCAGCGGCCCACTGACCCATAACGAATCGCGCGCAGCGTAACGTGGTAAGGGGGCGTGCAAATTCATGATCTGTCCGTCGCGAACGACGCCCAGCAGTTCCAGTTCGAAATCGAGAGCAAGGGTGGCCGCGTTGATCTCGCGCCCGATCCAAGGGGATTCCGCGGTGACAACTGCTTCGCCCAAGTAATTACCGGAATCAAGCGGCTCGCCGGCATTCCGAGCGTCTCCTTTGGGTAGAAAGTGCCGTCCGATCAATACGATAAACAAAATGCCGGCGATCGACATGGGCAATCCGATCATGGCAAAGGAGAACATGCTAAAGCCCGGCAGACCGTGGCTGCGCGCAAACTCGTGCGCGACCAGGTTGGTCGACGTTCCGATCAGCGTGCACATGCCACCAAACGTCGCCGCATGCGACATGGGCATCAGGATCCGGCCCGGTCCGATCCCGGATCGGCGGCAGGCTTCGATCACTATGGGGATGAAGATGGCTACGGCGGCTGTGTTGTTGATCCAGGCAGAAAGAAAGGTCGTGGCCAGCATGATCGCTAGGATCATCCTCCATTCGGAACCGCCCAACTGGGTCAGGGTTCGCCGCGCGATCCAAGAAAACACGCCCGTCCGCTCGACCCCGGCTGAAAGGACCACCACGGCCGCCACGGAAATTACCGCCGGATGACTAAAACCCGAAAACGCTTCGGTGGGGGTTAGAATTCCGGTGAGCAAAAGCGCCAGCAGGGCCAGCAAAGCGACCACGTCAGGCGGGATCCGTTCACTGACAAATCCATATAGCGCCGCGACGACGATCAGTACCGCCAGGACGGCTTTGATATTTTCTGGTTGCCACCAATGTTGCAACATACCCATCCCGTCTCATTGCCATCGGCGCCTAGATCACCCGGTCCGCGCGCAATCGCGAAAGCTCTGATTCATTCATCTGTAACAGATCACCAAATATTTCGGCATTATGCGCGCCCAAGGCGGGTCCATGCCACTCCGTCCGGCCCGGGGTCTTCGATAGTTTTGGAACGATGGCGGGGACCTTGACCGAATCGCCATCACCTAGGTCGGCGGTTTCGAACATTTCGCGGGCCTGATAATGCGGATCGGCAGCGATATCGGCGATGGAGTAAATAGGCCCGCAAGGAACACTCACATCGAGCAAGGTGGCGTAGGCCTCATCGAAATCATGCTGCGCGGTCCATTCGTCCAGCGCCTGGTTGATCTCGGTCTCATGCGCGACGCGTCCCGGATTGCCTTCAAAGCGTGGATCGGCCGCCATTTCGGGTCGGCCGATGGCGGTCATCAGCCGCCGAAAGATCGATTCTCCGTTTCCGCCGATCGTGAGGTATTTTCCGTCGCGGCAAAGGTAACTCGAGGTAGGCACGATACCCTCCAACTGCGCGCCGCGCCGCTCGCGCACATATCCAAGTTTGTCATATTCCGGCAGCAGCGACTCCATCATATTGAAGACCGATTCATAAATGGCGACATCGACCATTTGCCCTTGACCGGTACCCCCGGAACCTTTGCCGTCGCGATGATAGACTGCGATCAGTGCGCCCAGCGCGGCATGTATCGCCGCCAGCGAATCACCCAGCGACGTCCCGGTCCGCACCGGCGGGCGGTCGGGATATCCCGACGTATAGCGAATGCCCCCGACGCCTTCAGCAACATTGGCGAATCCGGGGCGGTTGGCGTACGGTCCCGTTTGCCCCCAACCCGAGACGCGGACCATGATCAGTCCCGGATTAACTGCGGTCAGGTCGTCATAACCAAGTCCCCATTTTTCCATCGTTCCCGGTTTGAAATTCTCGAGTACGATGTCAACCTTCGCGGCCAATCTACGAGCGATCGCCTGACCATCCGGTTGTGTTAGATCCAGGGTGATCGATTTCTTGTTCCGTGCGATCGAATGCCACCAAAGTGATGTGCCTTTATAGACCTTGCGCCACGACCGCAAAGAATCGCCGGTGCCGGGCAGTTCGATCTTTATCACCTCGGCGCCGAAACTCGCCAATATGGCCGCCGCGAACGGGCCGGCGATAAGTTGACCCATTTCAAGGACTTTTAGGCCGCGTAACGGCGGTTCGGTAGTTTGTGGTTGATCCATAAATTGGTGTCGCCAGTTTAGCGAACCGTTTGAATTGTGAGAAGCGCGGGGATGGGTTGGTAGCACCGATTTCAGGCGGGTTCTTTGTTTTGGTTAGAGCCGGCGTTAGTCCAACGGGTTATCGGGATCAAAGGGAGAACCCGCCTGAAGGCGGTACTACCAACCCAACTCATCGAGAACTTTGCCGGTTAAGGTCAATTCCAGCCAAATTCGGGAACATCCCCCGACTTTCCGCGTGATATGGATTGGGCGAGCCTAATTGACGGTTGTATAATTCATTTGGAACGGCTTGCCTGCGTACCAGAAAGAAACGGTCCGGTGGTGCATAAGCGCCCTTGGACATAAGCGAGCCAACCTGTCCTGATGAGTACGCTAAGCGAATTTCAACGATTGCCCTTCGGCGCTGCGGTGTCGCCCGTAGTCGTGCGCGAAGACGTGGAAACCGTCGTTACCGAGCCGGCTAGCGACCACGCACTGTTAGAGGCGATCAAGCACGGAGACGAATCGGCCTTCGCGCTGTTGGTCGCCCGGTACCGTAATCAGATAACGAATTACGTCTATCGGATGACCAATGATTATGACGGCGCGGTCGATCTGGCGCAGGAAACGTTCGTGCGCGTTTTTATGGCGGCGGACCGGTACCAGACGACTTACGCATTTTCGACGTACATCTACCGGATCGCGACCAATTTGGCGATCAGTGAATTGCGTAAGCGAAAACGGCGGCGGTTGGTCTCGTTGACCGGCTTCTTTCAGGGCCATGACGGTGGCGAGCCACAGGAATTTAATCCACCTGACGAGCGTCCGCTGCAGGACGACACTTTGGTGGATACGGAACGTCGCGAAGCGGTTGCGAAAGCGATCGGGACGCTGCCAGACAAGTATCGAGCGCCTTTGATATTGCGGGATGTCGAGGGCAAGAGTTACGAAGAGATCTCCCGCATCATGGAAATGAGCGAAGGCACGGTTAAGTCGCGCATTAGCCGAGCTCGAGGATTACTGCGCGAAAAACTGAGGGCCTATTTTTAACTGGCTGTCTTATGAAGAACAAGAATTGTCAACCTTTTCAATTAGAGATCGAAGATGCCGCGTCCGGCAACCGTTCGATCGGCGCCCCGGTGCGGGCGCACTTGGCGGGATGTACTGACTGTGCCGGTACGTTCGGCGAACACTCGCGCTTGCGCGAATTGATCGCTGGATTGGAACCGGTGACGGCGCCGGCGGATTTTGATTTCCGTCTGCGCGCACGATTAGCGAACGCGCGTTCGGCGAAGCCGGCTTTTGGCTGGAGTTGGCAGACACTGCGTACGCCCGCGTTAGGCCTAGCTTCTGCGGTCGTACTGGTGGTCGGCGGATTGACCGTTTTTAATTCCGGCGTCATGCAGCTTGGTTCAAATGGAGGATCGATCGCGGCGACTGGCATTACGGTTACCGAAGGTTCGGCGCTTGAATGGAGCGGCCCGGCCGCAATCGCCGAAGTGAACGGTGCGTCAAAAGAAACAAGTCCAGCGGCGGCGCCGAACCGGACGATCCAAAATTCATCTACCGGGGGCGGTGTATCTGAACCGCGGGGCGGTGGTGTATTGGAGTCGGCAGTCAAAGGACCTGCTCCGACGATTCTTCCGGAAGGGTTCAACAATTCCGATCCTACGGGCAATGCCGAATTCGCAGTACCGGTCCGGCCGTCTGATGCTAGCGCCCGGATCTTACTGGATGAGCGTGGTCGTACGCGGAACGTAAAGTTGCGGAACGTGAGCTTTGGTTCGCAGGATCTGATGGAACCGGCGGTCATGCGTACTCTACCACCGGCGTCACAGCGCATTTGGTAAGTACGTTGATTAATGAAAACTTGGCACTGTATTAGTTGTAAATGAGCAATCGCATTATTTCAAGTTTGAGGGTCTCCAGCGTTTCGCTGTTGGCCGTCGCCACCATTTCGGCACAGCAACCGGCAACACCCAAAGCGCCGCCCGCTCCGCCGCTGACGGCGGTCATGGCTCCGCCACAAGGTCCAGGCGCCCCCCAGCAGGTGCTTTCGGTCGTCCATCGCATGAACGGTCTAGAAGTCTTGCGGCTGCTGGATCGTTCCGGGGTTACGGTCGAAGGCTTTAGCTATCCGATGGACGAAAGCGAAGTCCACACCCGGATCGCCGCGGGATATGCCCTGGGCGATGGCGGCAGCATTGTGACCCGCCTGCCCCGGGCCGAGATCGAGAGCTTGTATCAATCATTGGCCGTCGATTCGGCGACCGCGGCACCAAAGGCGACGACCGGCGGCGTGACCGCCGGCAGTGGCACAAACCTCGCCACCTTGACGCCGATCGCTGCCGGGCCAAATCTTTTTGTCCTGCGCAGTAACGGTCAATTCTATACGGCCAAATTTGTAGGCCTGGATGGAACTACCGGGCTTTCCCTGCTGCAGGCTGATGGATTGCCTACGTTGCCGACAATGGATGCAGACCTAGCTCAGGTGAATTTGTCTGAGGCGGTTCGCATTGTAGCGCCCGAGGAGTCGGGCAAGCCGCTGAAACAATCGGCAAACCGGCTGATCTTGTCGTTCGGTGAAGTACGGGGCTTGGTCAGCAATATCGTCCGCGAAGTATCGGGCGAGGTTAAGGGTATAACTCTAGCCCTGACCAACTTGAGTTTGGCACGGGCGCGCAGTCTGGTGGGCGGCATGGTACTGAACGACAAAGGCGAGGCCATCGGCATGGTCGAACGCAGCGATGCCGCCACCGCGCGGGTGATCCCTCTGTCCGCCATGCGGCGCGCCGCAGATCGCGTACGCAGCCGTCAATCCAAGCCGGGCCAACCCTGGTTGGGGGTGCGCGGCGAAGCGATGTCCGGCACCTCAACGGAACTTCTGCAGTCCCTTGGCTGGAAAAAAGCCTCGGCGCAACAACTTCGCGATCGGCAAAAAGGCGTGCTACTTACTTCCGTGCCCGACGGCACCCCGGCAGCCAGGTCTGGTTTGCGACGCGGCGATGTCGTTGTTCGCGTCAATGATCAAGAGATCATTGACGCCGACGATCTGTCCGACATTATGGGCCGGGCGGATATCGAAACGCCCTTGGCTTTTCTGGTCAACCGGCCGGACCAGGCGAATCCGGTTGCGGTCTCAGTCAAATTGGGAACGTGCCGTAATCCCGTTCAATGCACACTAGAATCCGAAGCCAAGACGCTGGGCCGTCCGGGCCAGCCATTGGCCGCATACGGAGTTGAAAAGATCAACCTCACTGGACAGTTGGCTGTGCAATTCGGAACCGTGGGTGGATGGTTGATTACGTCGGTCCAGCCGGGAAGCGCGGCTAACTTGAGTGGTTTGCGGGCCGGCGATGTGATCGAGGCGGTCAACGGCATGTCTACCGTAAGTTTCCAAACCGTCTCGTTGTCGGGTTCCGAATGTCGATTGAAGATCGTACGGAACCGTGAACGGATGGAACTGGTCATCGGCAACAAACCAGCACAGGACTGACCTGACAGACCTCATCGGTCGGAATCCACAAACCGCGCGAGCAAAACTCCAAGTACTTCTATCAGATGCGATAAGACTTAATTCTCGCGGACTGAGCCCATTCCCGACACAGCTCGGCTGCTGCCCCGTGCGGTGAGGCTTGCCTCACCGTAGCTCAAAATAAATATGCGGCTATGCCGCGAATTTTGCTTTTCGATTAAACGGAAAAAAGGAACATTCGCGGCAAGCCGCTATGAGGTAAAGCTGCCCGGTGAGGCAAGCCTCACCGCACGGGTTAGCGGCCGAGCCGGTTCGAGGGTTGATTTACAAATTCGGTAGTTGCCTCTGTCGAAACCACTTCTTCGACAAACACGTATACCGAATGCACGAATGGAACTTGCTCAGATCTTTTGCGACAGGATCGCCGATTTGGTCCAGCTTATCGGTTCCAGCGGAGGGAATTTGTGATAGGTCACTACGTGGAAAAACCGATTGGTTTGCCGGGCCACTTCGCGCGGGGAGTGAACCTTGAACTGAAATAGATATTCCAGTACCCGGCTAGCCGGTGATGGCCGCACTGGCAAGTGCAACAGATACCCGCCCGGCGCGATCACGCGGGCGATCTCGCCCAATCCATCCTGCAGCGATACATATTCCAACGCGCCGCTAGTTACGATCATGTCAAACGAATGATCGGCAAACGGAAGCGCCAACATGTTGGCTTGGGTAAACGAAACGTGATGATCGCGGCAGCGTTTGCCGCCGGCCGCCTTGCGCGCAGTGGCGAGTGAAGAGTGCGAAAGATCGACCGCCGTGATCTTGACCTGGCTTTGTATGGTCTTTACCAAGGCCAAGGTCATTAGCCCGGTGCCACAACCGGCATCCAAGATCCGCGCGCCTGGTCCCAAATGCGGCAGGTGCTTGCGCAAATAGCCCTCAAGTGACCGGCTGTAACCATTAAATTTGAACGAAAAGTCGTACAGCTTCGCAATGCGGTCGTAAAACGATCCGGCTCCGCTTTCATCAACCTGCACCAATCTTGCGACTTTATGTACGTACTGTTTTTTGACCATGAATGAACTACGCGTAAAACTCTCGCGAACCAAGCTCAGTGTTTCTTCGCTGCCGGTTTGATGCCGACCAGCCTCAAGGTGGCTTCAAGCCCCCTAAAGAATTTAATTCTTTCTAGCGTAGGATTCAACCAGCCATTGGTAATACAGTAATTTGAATTGAAGGGGCTGGAATGATGCAACTGGTGATGATCGGGCGAAAGTACCAAGCGCAATTGCTGCAGCCAGCCGACAAAACGCGAAACGCGCTCTTGATGGGCCCATTTATGAAACTGATTGGTCGCCACCGTAACCCCGGTCATGACCGCGATCGTGAAGAACGCAAACGCTCGCCACCAGACCACCGGACCTGACCAGATCACCAATAACCCAACTGAAAGCAGCGGCACCCCCAAAATACAGGTATTGCCCACGATCGAAACTAAATTGTGCGTACAGATCTCACGGGGATAGACATGATGTTGACGAAAGGCACGGATGAAACTCGGACCCAAAAATGGAGTGTCATCGTGTCCGTAAGTATCGGCCGCCCAATGGACCATTCCGGACATAAAGTCGCCCAACGCTATCCCCAGGGGCAAGGCCAGAAAAACCAGCCA
>JBDSEC010000255.1:0-3877 GCA_039920205.1 Pyrinomonadaceae bacterium | reverse complement strand
AACTTTTGCAGAACCGCCCGCCCCCCCGGGACCTGCGGTCCCTTGCCCCTCCTTGCCCAAAGAGGGGAGCTTTTTCTTGACCTTCGGCCAAGCAAAAAGCCTACTGACTACCGGCTACCGGCTACTTCCTACGTCTTATACGTCAACGCTAACTCGATCATTTGGCGCATCTTGTTTGGCGTGCTCCGCGGATCGAAGCCTTCGAAGTGGGTCAAGAATTTACCGTCGCGCGTGATCACGTAACTTTGCGGGATAACCCCGCGCGCGTTGGTCGCGATGGACAAGGAAGAGGCAAATTTGCCGTCGTCATAAATGGTTCGATAGGGAACCTTATTCTCTTTCAGGAAATCCTTGATCAACTCTACGTCCGCGTCGTTGTTCTGCGTGGTCAGTCCGATGACCTCGACGCCGCGGTCCTTGAACTCCTGACTCATCCGGACCAATTCGGGCGTCTCGATGCGGCAGGGACCGCACCAGGTGGCCCAAAGATTTACGATGACCACCTTGCCAGCATACTCAGACAACTTCAGCGTTTTGCCTTCGGTGTCTCTGAGCTCCATGTTCAGGGCTTCCGCCGGCACTGGTGTTAGTTTCGAAGTATCGCGAGGACCGACCGGTTTGTCACCTGCTTGATTGGTCGAATTAGCGTTCTTTTCGGTCGAGTTACACCCGGAAAAACCCAGGCCCGCGATAAGCGCCAAAACCCCGATAGTAAAGAAAAGGCGTGAACGCGTCCAGAAACGCGGCGCCGATCTATCCAATAAATTCATAAAACCAATCCTCGTAATATAATTGCTCAATTGAGTGATGTCGCCACTACCCGAAACGTTGCGATCCGGTTCAGGTCCTCGCCCATCACCGCATATTCACCCGGAACTAAGGGCAACCGGGGCGTGATCTCCATAAATGAAAGCCTACCTAGCGTTGATAATACTCGATAATGCGGGATCACTATATGGTCGGTCGGCACCGCGAACCCGGTCAAACCCTTTTGCAGCATGATCGGGACGCGCCGTTTACCTTTGTCGATGTCCAGTCTCACGACAAACGCCGGATGAACGCCCGGCCCCGAAGGAATAAAAATATAGAGCCGAGGGCTCGCTTGGTTCACGCTGGTGGCGGCCGCCGTTCCGGCCAATTCCACGAAGCCCTTCTTGTCGTTCTTGGCGACCGCGACGACGGATACAGTGGCCGTTCCCACTTCGACGGGCAACGACATCAGCTCGCCCTCCGGCCCGCCCACATAGATCAAAGTCGTGTCGGCCGGTGGCGACGGGATCTTCTCCTGTGCACAAAGCGCAGAAGCTCCGCCCACCGCCAACGCGATCGCAATAATCCACCGCTTGATCTTCAAATATTTCCTCGACTTAATCGGCTCAGCCAATATCTTGGGACTTTAAGGCAATGATCGTCGCCAAGATCAAGCCAAAGAACATGAACAGCAGCATGATCGGGTTCACGAACGTACCCATCCAGGGATGCAGAAAGTTTACGTAGCTACTTAGATCCTCGGGAATCTTCACCGGGTCGTCCGGCAGCGGCGGCGGTTTCATCTCCGGCGCCGTGGGCTCGACCGTATTGAATCCGCGCGCCTTGTCCGCCAGATAATCCTGCATCTGCTGTTTGTACGTGTCCAGCTGCTTGCCCGCGTCATCTTTGTACTCGTTTATCTTTTTCTTCGACCGGTCAAAATTCTCGTCGTTCTTCTTCTTAACATGCTCGTAGAGTCCCTTACCCTCGTTGGGACCGTGTTCGTCGGAACCCTCTTCCCGTAACGTGTCCAATCCGGACGAACGCTTCATCGAATCGAAAGCCCAGGTCGCCGGCATGGCCAAGCCCACGACTTTGGAAAGACCCTCCGGTACGCCGACCAATCCCGAGAAAAGGATCTGCGGGATCAAGATCAACGGCACCAAACTAGTCGCCATCTCGGACGTTTTAACGATAGACGAAATGAACAGACCCAGCGCAATTCCAACCGCGGCCGTCAACATCAATGCGATGATCAGTTGCAGTAACTGCTCGGGAGAATTTCCCGGCATTCGCATTAAACCGGTCAGATCGAAAAACTTAAGGCAGAAAAAGAGCAGAAAGATCTGCACCCCAACGATAAACGACAGCACCAGGAGCTTGGAACCGATATAGGGCAGTAAGCCCAGGTTCACCATGCGTTCGCGATTGTAAACCGCCCGTTCGCGGATCACCTCGCGCGCGGCGACCGAGGTGCCAAACCAAACCGCCACCAACGCCAGCACGAAATACGGAAAATCGCGCGGCTCTTTATCACCCACTACCAAGTAGGTCAGAAAAGCAATGATCGGCGATTGCGCGAACAGAATGAATAAATTGAACTTGTCGCGTCGAAGTACCTCGAAGTACCGGCGGGCCAGGGTAAACAATTGGCGGATCGAACCAAGCAGAGTCATCCGTGTCTTGGCCGGCGCCGCCTGGTGAACGTCGCGATTGATGCCGGTCAGGGGTTCGACCACATTTCGTCGATAGGCGTCGGTTTGTTGATACCTCGCGCGCCAATCCTCGGCAACTGCGTCCGAGACCTGTTCCTTTTTAAGTTTGATCTGCTTTTTCTGCGCGTCCGTGGCGTTGGGCGGCACTGGCCCGAGTTTGGCCAGATTCTGATCGATCGGCTCTTCCAGCTTGTCGTAGAGATCCTTAAAGCTGTCGGCTTTGACGTGAGTTAACGCTTCTTGCGGTGTTCCGTAAAACACCAGTTTGCCGCGCATCATGACCACGATCTTGTCGAACAGCCGTACATTCTCCATCGCGTGGGTCGTAAGCACCACGGTGCGGCCGGATTCGGCGATCTGGCGGAAGAGCTTCATGATCTTCTCTTCGGTCGCCGGATCCAGACCCGAGGTCGGTTCGTCCAAAAAGATCACCGACGGCTTGGTGACCAACTCGACGGCGATCGAAACGCGTTTCCGCTGGCCTCCGGACAACTGGCCCACCGGCACGTCGCGGCGTTCGGCCAGACCCGTAACGTCCATCACTTCGTTGACGATCTGGTCGATCTCCGACACGGAAATATCGCGCGACAGCCGCAACCTCGCTACGTAATAGAGCGTGCGGTAAACCGTTAACTCGCGATGGATAATATCGTCCTGGGGGACGTACCCGATCGATTGTTTCAGCGAATCAAGATGCTGATACAGATCTAGGTTGTTGATCAGAACGTGACCGGAACTGGCCGGACGCATCCCATTCATCGCGTCCATCAGGGTGGATTTACCCGCCCCGGATGGTCCCAATAGACCCACGAATTCATTCGGCTGGATCGTAATATCGACGTCATCCAGCAACTTGATGTTGCCGCCGCCCGAGCGATTCTTTACGACCTTGGTTATATCAATGGCGTCGATACGCGTCTTGGATCTGGTATCGAAAATGGCGATCGCACCGCCCGGTTCCAGACGCATCAGAAACGGACCCACCTGCACAATATCGGTACCCTGGACCGCCTGCCGGCCGGAAATGCGTTTGCCGTTTACATAGGTGCCGTTGGTAGAACCGACGTCCTCGACCGTGACCGAACCGCCGGATTGGACCAATTTCGCGTGGTGGTTCGAGATCTGCAGACCGTCCAGATGAATGTCGTTATCGCTGGCCCGGCCGATGGTGAACTGGGTGCGGCTGGCGTCAAAGATCAGCCGCATCAACAACTGGTGCGCGCCGTCTCGCGGCGGCGCAGGAGCCGCCGGTGCGCCACCCTTTCCGGGAGTGAAGACCATGGTGTGCATGCCCGGACGGTCGCCGCCTGGAACCGCGGGTATTACCGGCACCGCGCCGGACGCACTGACCGCACGTTGCCCCGACAGGGACGAGCCAAACGGAGCCGGGAAGGCCGGCGCCGAAACACGCA
>JBDSEC010000254.1:0-5327 GCA_039920205.1 Pyrinomonadaceae bacterium | reverse complement strand
AGTGGCCTGAACGCGCCGACCCCGGCGTTGATCAAAGCCTATTTGATGAACTCGGCGGCGTACATGTCCGGCACCGGCGCGGGGGGAAACCTGCCGTCTAACAGTCAAGGCATGGGCCGTATGGATCTGGGCCGCGCCTTTGACGGCACCGCGCGCGTCATCGTGGACCAGAGCCAGGTATTGGGCGCGACCGGCGCGACCTACACCACCAGCGGAACGATCCCGAGCAGCAGTGCTCCCTTCCGCGTCACCTTGGCCTGGACTGACGCTCCCGGGCCGACAACGGGAGCGCCGTACGTCAATAACCTGGACCTGGAAGTTACCGTTAATGGCAACCTTTATCGCGGCAATGTTTTTACCGGGGCCAATTCGGCGACAGGCGGAACGGCCGATGCGAAGAACAATGCCGAATCGGTATTTCTGCCGGCCGGTACGACCGGTACGTACACCATTACGGTGCGGGCGTCCAATATCGCGGGCGACGGCGTGCCGGGTAATGCCGACACGACCGATCAGGACTTTGCGCTGTTGGCCTATAACGCGCAGACCGGCGGATCGCCTTCGCCGACCATCGGCGTCAGCCCCTCGAGCCTGAGCTTTAGCGCGACGGCGGGTGGAGCGAATCCGGCGGGTCAGTCGTTGAGCATTACTAACACCGGCGGTGGCACGTTGAACTGGACCGCGACCAGCAATCAAGCCTGGTTGTCGATTGCCGCGGCCTCGGGCACGGCGCCATCCACGCCGACGGTGTCGGTGAACATCACGGGCCTAGCGGCCGGCACCTATAACGGCGCAATTTCGATCAGCGCCGTGGGGGCGACCAATACACCGGTCAGCGTACCGGTGACCTTGACGGTTAATCCGGCGGGTGGAGGACAACTGATCGTTAACGGTGGTTTCGAGGGGAGCGCAACCCCGTGGATCTTATCGGGCACTGCGGTCTATAGCACAGGTGCGTTTCCGCACGGTGGAACTGGTTATACCATCTTGGGGGTGTCCAACAGTTCGAGTAGTGCGGAATATCAGACGATCACGATCCCGACGGGTGCTACGCGGAATCTGACATTGTGGCTAAACATATCCACGTCCGAGGCGGCGGGCGCTGCGATCTTCGATCGATTCTTTATCGAGGTGCGCAGTACGTCCGGTACGCTGTTGGCTACGCTAGCCACTTTTAGCAACCAAAACAGTGGAACCGCTGGCGTATATATCCTTCGTGGACCGTACAGTTTGTCCGCATTTGCGGGTCAAACGGTGCGGATCCAATTCCGGGCTACGAATGACATTACGTTGCCCACTTCCTTCCGCGTGGATGATGTTTCGGTGCAGTAAAGCCGGCAACATCCATTCATAACCAAACCCGGCGCGCGGGGAGCGATCCCCGAGCGCCGTTTTCTATTGAACTTTACCGCGTAGCGGTAGTTCGATTGTAGACGTGGGTTTCAACCCAAGGAAGATCGATAGAAGATTCCGCGTCGCGTAGCGACGCGACGGCAATGACCATTCCCGGGTTACTTGGCTAGATCTCCGCGCATTGCCAACGAAAGGTCAGAGGTCAAACAGACTCCCGATCTCGATTGGTTGTGATCCTTCAAAAATGCGCGGGTTCGTTATAATAGGAGTACCCGAAACTTATTTAACTTTAAATTGCTCGAACGGATTAGCCCAATATTCTTATGCGATTCATCAAACTAGTTTTATTAACCAGCGTGCTCTTGTTGCCAACGGCCCTTGGCACCGCCCAAAACCATTCCGGTGAAAAGATCCCAGCGATGCCCCGGCTGTTGTCGCAGCGTCAACAAATGGATGTTCGCGAGGGGTGGCTCAAACAGCGTTTCGACCTGCTCGCCCCGATGATGAAGAAGCACAAAGTCGATATGTGGATCGTGGTGAACGAAGAATTTCACAGCGACCCGGTCACGGACTTCATCGTGCCGCCGATACCGATGGTCGGCCGGCGCGATTTCTTTGTCTTCATCAATCAGGGTGACAAGCTGGAACGTTATGCGATCGTTCGTTATCAGGAAGAGCGGTTAAAGAACCATTACACGATGCTCTCGCCGCCAAACGCCGAGATCGGCGCAACCATCAAGAAGTTGGTCGAAGAGCGGGACCCGCAATCGATCGCCTTGAACTACAAAGGCACGCGCGGTGCGGCCGTGGGGCTGACTTACGATGCGTATCAATTCCTGGCGAATGCTGTCGGTGACAAATTCGAGAAGCGGTTCGTGCCGGCCCAAACGTTGATCACCGATTTTCTAGATACGCGGCTGCCGGACGAATTGGAGCATTTTCGCACCGCTGTGCTGGCGACGGATGTGATCACCCGCCGGGCTTTTTCCAATGAAGTGATCACGCCGGGCAAGACCACGGTCGGCGATGTTCGATGGTGGATGATGCAACAGTTGAACGACCTGGGCGTGACGACCTGGTTCCAGGCCGACCTGCGGGTCCAGCGGCGCACCCAGCCGGGTCAATCGTCGGGGGCAGGGACTTTTCTGGAAGTCGCGACTGAATCGGTGGTGCTTCAGCGCGGCGATGTGATCCACGTCGATTTCGGCATGACCTATATGGGTCTAAACACCGACTGGCAAAAGATGGGTTACATCCTATTGCCGGGCGAGAAAGCAGTACCGGCCGGTTTGCAGGCGGCGTTGAAGAACACCAATCGCTTGCAAGACATTCTGTTTTCGTTCGCGCGGCCTGGCATGACCGGTGCCGAGGTTTATGAAAAGACCATGGCGAGATGTCAGGCCGAGGGTATCAAAGCGATGATCTATTCCCATCCAGTTGGCGCGCAAGGACACGGGCTGGGCGCATCGATCGATTTTCGGCGCACCGCGATTCCCGGTCAGGAAGAACGAATCCGGCCGGGTTCTTACCTGGCCGTCGAACTCAATACCGCGACACCGATTCCCGAATGGAACAACCAGTCAGTAACGATGATGGCTGAAGACGATGCCTATATGACCGAAACGGGCTATCAGTGGTTCCGGCCCCGGCAAACGGAGTTCTACATTATTAGATAAGAGCTTGCACCACAGAGCTCACGGAGAGCACAGAGAATTTGAACGGTAGTCAGCGTTGGCGATAACGTGCCGTCGGGCTATGAGATCGGTACCACTGCGGGTGGTACTGACCTAATCCGGCGCGACCACAGCAGGGTGGTACTGACCGCGACCCTTATCTGCCCTCAGATCCGCGTCATCCGCGTTTATCCGCGGCTAAACTTCCTATCGTCTACAGCAACCCCGCAGCCTTATCTATCTGCGCCGCGGTCGCATCGATCGCCGCCGCGACGATCTTGATCTGGGCTTCGGCTTCAGCCCAGTTGCGCTGCTCGATCGCTTCGCGCACTCCGGGCAGGGTCTTTACGCCGTAGCCGGTATAGAATCCCGGCGCATAGATCGCGTGTTTAAACCAAGGACGGCGCGGCAGTCCTACGTCATTGGTCATGGCCCGTTCAACATCGATCAACGCTTGGTCCAATTGACTGCTTCCCTGGTTAGACGCATTCGCTTTCTGCGCATAACGCTTTGCACTCTCTTGCAAGCGCGCCAGCGAATTCTGCAACGGCGCGAAGTTCAAATAGGGCACGGCGGATTGTACGGGGGGCATGACATAGGTCTGCTTCGGATCAGAAACCGCCGCATAAGTTCCATCCGTCAGTCGCCGATTATTCTCGCGCGTCTCTTCGCGCATATCCTCGGTCAGCCGCGTGACCTCGCGCACGTAAACCCCGAACGTGTCGGCCAGGTCGCCAAACTCGAACGGCAACACCGACGCGTTGGCAAAGCGTAGCGTGGTGCGGCCACACACTTGGGCCAACGCCACACCATACGAAAAATCGGTATCAACAAACCGCGTGTAGGCGTCGAACGAATCGTAAGTCGAGTGGTACGAACCGCCACCATCTTCGCCACCGAATCCCAGATTCAATGACGGGATCCCCAAGTGTTGTAAGAACGGCGTAAAGTCCGAACCGGAACCCAACGCATCGATACGAAGATCGGCGCGTTCGCGAGCCTCGCGCCGTTCGTCGGGGCTACCGGTCAGGATCTGCACCTGCCGCGCCCGTTCCCAGACCGAGATCTTCTTTTCCGGATCCGTGACGTCCTTCGGCACTTCGTTCATGAATTTTTCCAACGTGTGCGAGCCTCCAATACCCAGAAAGCCGCGGCCGTTGGAATCGGTGTTGATGTAGATCGCGGCGTTCTTGCGCAGCCAGTCGGCGTGCGCCTCGACCCATTCGGTAGAACCGATCAAGCCCGGTTCCTCGCCGTCCCAAGCGCAAAAGATGATCGTTCGTTTCGGCCGCCATCCGGTCTTGACCAATTCGCCGATGGCGCGCGCTTCTTCCAACATTGCGACTTGGCCGCTGATGGGATCGTTGGCGCCATTCACCCAGGCGTCGTGGTGATTGCCGCGGATGACCAGTTGATCGGGCCGCTCGCTTCCCTTCAACGTCGCGATCACGTCATAGACGGTCTCGGTATTCCAATTGAATTCAAGTTTCAGGTGCACCGTGGCCGGACCCGGTCCCAGGTGGTACGGCAGCGGCAAAGCGCCACGCCAACTATCGGGCGCCATCGGACCGGTCATCGCTTTCAGCAGCGGCTGGGCATCAGCGTACGAGATCGGCATGACCGGTATCTTGGTCAAGGTCGGCGCATCTTTGATCGCCAGGCGCTTCGCGCCCGGAACCGACGCCACGCCCGGCGTTAACGGGTCGCCCGGAAACAGTGGCATGTCAGCCACGGAACCACGCTGAACGCCATTCTCGTTCCGCCAAGCCCCGAGCGGATAGACATCGCCCTGATAGAACCCGTCGTTGCGTGGATCGGAATAGATCAAACATCCGATGGCGCCATGTTCGGCCGCGACCTTGGGCTTAATGCCGCGCCACGATCCGCCGTATCGGGCCAGAACGATCTTGCCTTTCACGTCAATGCCGCGCCGGTCTAATTCGTCATAATCACGTGGTACACCGTAATTCACATAGACTAACTGACCCGTTACGTCGCCATCAGTCGAATAGGCGTTGTAAGGCGGCAACTGTTCCGCAGTTTGATTTGAAGTGCTGTCCCCGGCCAGCGGCGGCTCGGTCAAACTCGCGGTGAACTTGGTCGGCGCGGTCATTTCCAGCAGACGCGCTTTGGGTGTCGGGAACAACACCCGGAACTCTTCCAGCTTGGCGTCATAACCCCAGGCCTGAAACTGCGATCGCATGAACTGCGCGTTCTCTTTGTCATACGGCGAACCGACGTGATGCGGCCGCGCCGATAATCGCTTCATCATCGTCCGCAGATTTTCGGCCTTCAACTGTC
>JBDSEC010000253.1:0-9229 GCA_039920205.1 Pyrinomonadaceae bacterium | reverse complement strand
GTGTCAAAGCTCAAAGTGCCCTGATGCTGTTCGACGATAATGCGGTAGGCCAGGGAAAGGCCTTGGCCGGTGCCTTTTCCGACTTGTTTGGTGGTGAAGAAAGGATCGAAGATCCTTGATCGCGCCTCTTCCGGAATTCCCGTACCGGTGTCTTGCACGCGGATCTCAACCCAGATGCCTTTGCGATGCGAACTGATCGTGATCCGGCCTTTGGCCGGATTAGTCTGATCCGCGGTCACATCGCCGATCGCGTGCGCCGCGTTGACAATTAGATTCAGCAAAACCTGACTCAACTCGCCCGGCCAACACGAGAGCTGCGGCAGGTCGGGGTCCAGTTCCGTTACCACTTCGGCCACATACTTCCACTCGCTGCGGGAAACCGTGACGGTGCTTTCGACGATGCGGTTAAGGTCGGCCATTTCCTTGTCTTGCGCATCCGGATGGGAGAAATCTTTCATCGAACGCACGATCTTGGTCACCCTTTCCACGCCTTCCAGCGTCTGTTTGATCGCCTTCGGGATCTCGGACTGCAAATAGTCCAGATTCTTCTCATTGATCAACGCATCGGTCTCTTTCACCAATTCGGGCAACAGTCCCTCGGTGCGACACCGAGATAGTGTTTCCCGAAAGCATTCGTGAACCGACCGAAGGTCATTAAATGCGTCTTGCAAGAACAGCGCGTTATCACCGAAGTATTGCATCGGGGTATTGATCTCGTGGGCGATGCCGGCGGCAAGTTGACCAATCGATTCCAGCTTCTGTGAATGCTTAAGTTGCTGTTCCAATTCCGATTCGCGGCGCATGCGGCGAAAGCTTTCAAAAAGTACGCTGGCGGTTTGGGCCAATATTTCAAGATCCAACTGCTCTGCTTCTGTGTATTGGCCTTTTTTGTTGGCCACACCGATGCCGCCGACAATGCGGTTCTCTCCCGTCAGCGGTACACCCAAAAAATTCTTCGGTGTGTTGCTGGCGAATCCGCCCCCGTCAGGCATCTGAAGGCGAACATCATTTATGACCACGGAATTACCCGATGCCGCTACCTGAGAGATCAATTTCGCCAAGTGCGTAGACGGTTTAATAAAACCACCCCCGTTGTGGGTCAGCGGTTCCTCGGAACTGTGCAGGCCTAGTCCTTTTTCGCCTTTGTCACAAACCGAAGGGTTCTCGTCAAAGCCGGTGACAAAGCCGATCTGGCTACCGGTCAGGTCCAACGCTGCGCGCAATAGGTGCGCTCGCGTTTGGCGCCAATCGCCGGTTTGAATAAAACAACGCATCGCGTCAGCCACGATCTGCAATTGCTTGGTCTTGGCGACCATGGCGGCTTCGGCCCTCCGGCGGACGGCGATCTCGCTCTTAAGTTTTTCATTGGTCTCGCCGAGCGAATTCGAACTGCACTTGAGGTCGGCCGAGGTTTCCTCTAGAACGTGAATACTGTTGGCCAAATTTGCTTGGAGTTTGGCCATCCGGGCGCCGACCTTCAGGCGGGCGAGCAGTTCGTCGCGCTCAAATGGTTTGACAATGTAATCATCGGCACCGGCATCCAATCCTGTAACCAACGTGGCGCGATTGTTGTCGCCCGTCAGCAGCACAATATAGGTACGTATCGCTAAGGGCAGATGCCGCAAGCGGCGGCAGACCTCGATTCCGTCCAGTCCCGGCATGTTGATATCTAGAATGGCGAGGGAAGGCGCGTCCGGTTGGCACAATGCCTCGAAAGCGGCAATGCCGTCTTCGACCAAGGTCACCGTGTACCCGCTTTGGACTAATAAGGATTCCAAGATGCGCCGGGTTACTTTGTTATCATCTGCCAGCAATAATTTCATGGGGTTGCTCCGGCGTGCGAAGTTCCGCGGAATGGAGGACGTAATTTGGAAGTTTCTCGCCCAACTCTGCGGAGGTCCGGCGCTGGCGTTTGCATTCGTACATCGCCTGGTCGGCGATCACGATAAGTTCGTCAAGGGAAAGTGTGGTATCCGGCTCGACATAGGTTGCGCCGGTGCTGATCGCCAAGCGAAATGGGGGCGCGACCTCGCGAACGTATGATTCAACGGATCGTTGCAGCCGATTAAGGACGGCCGGCCCATCGGTGCATTGAACATTGGCTACGAGCACGACGAATTCGTCGCCACCCATCCGGGCCAAAAGGTCCGAGTCGCGAAAGTTCAACCGTAATACTTCAGCCATCGCCGAAATAGCATCCGAACCGACCGAATGGCCCAGCGAATCGTTGATCGCTTTTAGGCCATCAAGATCGCCGTAAACCAACATCGAGCCATAGTCTTGCCGCCGGGCCATCTTCAATTGGTGTTCCGCCAAGTTGAAAAAACCACGCCGATTGAGCAAGCCGGTCAGATCATCGGTTAGCGACAGCAGGCGTAGCGCCTCTTCCGCGCGCTGTCTTTCAACTATGGCTTGTTCCAGATCGCGAACTCGGGTGGCCAGCGATTGCTGAAGATCAACGATGCGGGACGCCGCTTGTAGCCGTACCTGTAGCTCACTTTGATCGAATGGTTTGGTGAGAAAATCATCCGCACCCGCGGCTAATCCCTCGACCAATGCCTCGCGACTGTTGCGGGCCGTCAGCAGGATCAAATAAGGCGGAGTGGACGATCCAAGCTCACGCACTTTCCGGCAAATATCGGTCCCATCTAGTTTAGGCAGCTCCCAATCTAAGATCGCCAGCAGCGGCGGATCCGTCGCCGCCAAAACGTCAAGCGCAGCCTGGCCGTCCACGGTAGACACCACCTCGTGCCCCCACTGCGTAAGCGTGGCTTTCAACACGCGCCGCGCTACCGGATTGTCTTCGGCGATCAGAATGCGCATTTAGGATCTCCGATCTCGCTCGCGGGCCAAATAGTCACACGCCTCAACGGCCGACCGTTGTAAGTTCACAAAGATCTTGGGCACTTTGGTCCAATCATTCATGCTTTCGAACATCTCCAAAAGGTGACACCATCCCGCCAGTTGGTTCGCCCCGAGACTTGAGCTACTGCCCTTTAAGCTATGGGCCGCCTGCTTTAATTGGTGCAAGTCGCGACGGACGATCGCCGCCTCGATTTTCTCCAAATTCAATTTGGCGTCTTCCAGGTAAAGGTCGATCAGTTCTACGACCAAGTTGGGTTCGTCCAGGCCCTGCATGTCTTCTAACAAATTCAACATCGTCACGTCGATCGGTGACTTGGCGGCAGGTGGATCTAACACTTTAATGTGGGCCGCAGGCGGCACAATTTGAAAGGCGTTCGTTTCAATTTCGGTATAGCTCATGATTCTCCTTATGTGTTGAGGTAGCGCTCAAGCGCTGCTCCCAATTCCTCGATCTTTACAGGTTTCGAAACATAGTCATCCATACCCGCGGCCAAGCACTTAGCGCGGTCACCCTCGAGTGCGTGAGCCGTCATCGCTATGACCGGCGTTCGGCGATCTTTGCCTTCGAAAAGTCGAATCGCCTCCGTGGCTTTGTATCCATCCATTTCCGGCATCTGGCAATCCATCAAGATCAGGTCGTAGGGCCGGAGCTGCATGGCTTCGAATGCCTCACGGCCGTTGTTGACCAGGTCCGCCCGCAAGCCCAAACGCATCAGTTGCAAACGGGCCACTTTTTGATTGACCAAGTTGTCCTCGGCGATCAGGATCCGTTTACCCGCGGGAAATCTCGTGGCCGATGCTACTTTGGCGACCAATGACTCGCCGGATACCGATGGCGTCGGGCCCGGGCCTGTCGACTCAGGTCGGACTAACCGCGCCAAACACTCAATAAGCTGGCTCTGTTTTACGGGCTTGGTCATAAAAGCCGAAATGTCATCTCGATTTCGTGATGGTTCGACATTCTCGGCGGCGAAGGAGGTCAGGAGTAGAAGCCGCAAGGCGGCGAAGCGGTGATCTATTTTTATGTGCCGGGCCAATTCAAATCCGTTCATATGGGGCATCATAAGATCAAGAATGGCCAGATCAAATTTCGTATCGCGACGTAAGATCCCTAAGGCTTGCTCTCCGGATGATGCCTCGACAAATTCGATTCCCTTTGACGTGAGCTGATGTCCCAAGATTTTGCGGTTGGTCGCGTTGTCATCCACGATCAATACGCGAATGCCGGCGAGATCCGGCACCGTCTGAAGTTCGGGTGCGGAACTTTCGCCCACGGTCTTAATTAGCCGAACGGTAAAAGAAAACTTCGAACCGTTTCCAACCCGGCTTTGAACGTTGAAACCGCCACCCATGAGTTCCACCAATTGTTTCGAGATCGCGAGCCCGAGGCCGGTGCCGCCATATTTTCGGGTGGTAGTGCCGTCCGCCTGCGTAAACGCTTGGAATAGTCGTTGTCGAGCCTCCTCCGGAATGCCGATCCCGGTATCGATCACCGTGAAACGAACCGTAACGTGGTTAAAGGTTTCTTCAGCTTTTTCGGCATGCACCACCACTTCACCGAATTCGGTGAATTTCAAGGCATTGCCGATCAGATTTGTGAGCACTTGCCGCAACCGGTTGGGATCACCCTTTAGTTTCAAGGGCACATCGCGGTGGACCAACGAGGCCAATTCTAGATTCTTCCTGCGGGCGGGTTCGGCAAAAAGTTCGACCGTGCTTTCAACCAACGATCCGACATCGAATTCGATCTCTTCAAACTCCATTTTGCCGGCCTCGATCTTGGAGAAATCAAGAATGTCATTGATGATGATGAGCAGTGAATCTCCGCTTGCTTGAATGGTCTCGGCGAAATCACGTTGGCTTGGTGTGAGTGACGAGTTTAGTAATAGTCCGGTCATGCCGATCACCCCATTCATGGGCGTGCGTATCTCATGGCTCATGTTGGCCAGAAATTCCGACTTTAATTGAGTAGATACGAGGGCGGCGTTACGTGCTTCGTGCAGTTCGATCTCGGCTTGCTTGCGTTGGGAACAATCGCGGCGAATTCCAATAAATCCAGTTGGTTTCGACTCGGCGTCACGTTTCAAGCTCACGGATTCTTCGATAAACCGCTTTTCTCCGGTCGAAGTGAATATTTCATACTCAAACGCGGTAAGCGTTTGTCCGGTCACATAGACGTTGTGATAGGCGTCAAATAGCCGCTGAACTATCTCGCCCTGAAAAAGATCGCGGTAATTGCGATCCACCAACTCATCATTGCAGTGACCGGTGATGCGGCAGAATGCGTCGTTTACAAAGACGTAATTGCCTTTGAGATCAAGTTCAAAATAGCCGTCATCCAAAGTGTCTAGAATGGTGCGATATTTCTCTTCGCTTTCCCGCAGCCGTTCCTCGACTTGTTTTCGCTCGATGGCGAAAGCGATCTGACTGCCGACTGAGGTCAACAGCGCGAGGTCACGTTCAGAGTAGGCATCCGGTCGTTCGTAATGTTGGACGACTAACACCCCGATCGCCTTGGTCGCCGAGATCAGCGGAATGCCCATCCACGAAGCGGGGGGAGTGCCGATCGGGTCGATCTCACCCGCGGCTATTAGTTCGTCGGCCACGCCTTTTGTCATCAGGATCGGCTGACCGGTTCTGAATACGTATGCCGATCGGCCCCAACCCAGCTTGTGCGGTGGGGGGGCCTGGTCAAACCGATCGACAAAGAACTCCATGCCGATCATGCCCGTCGCTGGATCGGCCAACGCCACAAAACAGTTTTCGGCATATACCACCGAGCCGATCGATCGATGGATCAACTGTAAGAGGTCGCGAAGATTTGATGTCGTGGTAACGCCTTGGATGATCTCGAACAGTACGCGGCGCTCGGCTTCGGCCTGTTGGCGTTCAAGAATTTCCCGGCAAAGCCCATCGTTGACCTGAACCAATTCATCGGTTCGCTTTGCCACTCGATCTTCCAACTTGGCCCGCGTTTCCTCGAGTTCGGCCTCCACGCGCTTTTGGTCGTCAATATCGGTACAAGTCCCAAACCATTTGACGATCTGTCCCGTTTCGTCGCGGACCGGCATCGCCCGGCATATGTGCCAGCGAAAAGCACCGTCGGCCGCGCGCCGGAGGCGGCATTCTACCTCGTAGTCCGTCCCTTGTGTCAGGGATATCTTCCACGTCGAAGCGCAGATCTGCAGATCATCCGGATGTACCGATTCGGTCCAGGCCCATCCACTGGAAGCGGCAAAATCCCGACCGGTATAGCTGGACCATTGTTGATTGAGATAATCGACCCAACCATCGGCCATAGTGGTCCAAACGATCTGCGGCATCGCGTCCGCCAATTGGCGATAGCGATTCTCGCTCGCCTGGATTTGCACCAGTGCGGCATGCTCGCGCGCCTTTACCTCATCGCGCTCGCGTTTAGCTTCTTTTCGTTCGGTGACGTCCTCGCAGATACCGACCCATTCTTCGATGTCACCGCCACCGCCGATCATGGGAATGCCGCGCGAGACAAAGTCACCATATTCACCGTTGGCCAGGCGAATGCGGTATTCGGCCTGGTAGGGGCTCTTGTTTTCTATCGCATTTCGCCAAAGTTCCGCAGTTGCTTGGCGATCGTCCTCATGGATTCCCTCGAGCCAACCAAAACCGCGAACTTGTTCTACCGTTTGCCCGGTCAAGCTGCGCCATTGCGGAAGATCATTCGATACGCGGCCATCGTGATCGGTGGTCCAGACCACTTGCGATATCGCCGCCAACAACGAGCGATAGCGCTTTTCTCCAGCGCTGCGTTGCACCACTTCGACAGCCGTGCTCCACATATCCTTTTGGCTCCGGACACATGAATAGATCAGAAAAATATCCTCAAAAAGTACCCATCCTGCATGCTCGATCGTGCGCCAATTGGATACCAGGTTCGTTCCATAGACCGACTGCGGCAGGAAGATCCCGAACAGGGAATGGTCTAACACGACGACCAATGTGGCCGGTATTAGGACCTTCCAATCGCGATAGAAAGCCAAGAAGGCCAGCGAACCGAAGATATGGAAATGAGTTTCAATACGGCCGCCGCTCAAGTGGATAAAGAGCGCCCCCATTAACATTTGGGCGGTGGCGATCGTATACCGGGTTGTCGCTGCCCCCGGATTTCGCCAGGCTAGTCCGACGGGAAGTGCGGTTATGATGCCGCCAAGAACGATCGCCGCCCAGACGTGAGGATGGATCGAACTCACACCGCCGCTCCAGGTGCGTGGCGTCAACCAAACCGTCAATCCGATCGCCGCGGCCCATTGCGCCATCATCAGATAGGCAAATAGTCGATCGGTTTGGGTATAGATCGCTAGCTGGTGTTGAGCGAATAACCGCCTGGCGTTGCGATAACCGGAGGTACTGGGAGTTAGGTTAGTTGTTGGTACCGGCATGTTACTGTGCTTTGAGCTCGGAATTATCGGCGGTATATCGGATCGCAAGCGCCGAACGTCTCGTCATCAAAGCGGCACCGCGTCAATTACTTGACGCTTTGGAGTTTGCGATCGCAGCAGGTAGGAAATTAGTCCCCGGACTGTCCAGTAGCGATTTGCTGGGGAAATTCCCGTCTGCGAGTCGCATGCTAAGCCGCGAGCCAACCAAACGGCTGCGGACCGTTGGGGCTCGATTTTGTGAATTGCATTCGCCGTGCCGTTCGAACTTGTCGCGTGCAAGCAATCGGGGCATTCTTAGGATCGACGAGACGGACCATGATCCGTCGGCAAAAGCTAGAAAGGATATGTGAATTTAGATGACCAGCAGCGTCGCGCCCGCGGCCTTGAACCAGAGCCCCCGCGCGGCCGAACTTTTACCCGTTCTGACGCCGGAACAACTGGCTCGCATCGGGGCCCAGGGCAGTTCCCGGGCCGTAGCGAAAGGTGAGGTGTTATTTCACGCCGGCTCGCCGTCCAACCGGTTTTTCCTCGTTAAGTCAGGTGCGATCGATGCCGTTCGACCGGATGGCGAAAATGAATCGATCATTGCGCACTATGGACCCGGAATGTTCAATGGCGAGATCAATTTGCTGTCGGGCCGCCCCGGCTTTGTGCATATCCGGGTGGTCGAATCGGGCGAGGTGATCGAGATAGATCGCGACCATCTGGTAAACCTGGTGCAGACCGACAGCGAACTCAGCGACATCTTGATGCGCGCTTTCATCCTCCGCCGGCTGGAATTGATCTCGGCGGGGTTTGGCGATGTGGTCTTGATGGGGTCGAATCACTGTTCCAGCACGCTGCGGATCAAGGAGTTTCTTTCTCGCAACGGTCATCCGTTTTCGTTCGTCGACTTGGACGTGGATGATGGCGTACAGGACCTGTTAGACCATTTCAAAGTCGAACCCGCGGACGTTCCCGTGCTGATCTGCCGGGGGACGATCGTTCTGCGCAATCCATCCAATGAAGCGATCGCCGATTGTTTGGGGTTCAATCAATCTATTGACCACACCAAGTTGCGCGACCTGGTGATCGTCGGCGCCGGCCCGTCTGGTTTGGCGGCGGCAGTTTACGGCGCCTCGGAAGGGTTGGATGTGCTGGTCGTGGAATCAGCCGCGCCGGGCGGGCAAGCCAGCGCAAGTTCCAAGATCGAGAACTACCTGGGTTTTCCCACCGGTATTTCGGGGCAGGATCTGGCCCAGCGAGCGTTTACCCAGGCACAAAAATTCGGCGCCGAACTGATGATCGCCAAGTCGGCCCAAAGCCTCTCGTGCGAGCGCAAACCGTTTGCCGTGGAGTTGGGTAATGGCCTGCGCGTCGGGGCGCGCGCGGTGATCATCGCGACGGGCGCGCAGTACCGGCGGCTAGAGGTCGAGAATTTTTCCCATTTCCTCGGTAGCGGGATCCATTACGGCGCCACTTTTATCGAGGCCGAGATCTGTCGCGGTGAAGAAATCATCGTGGTAGGGGGAGGGAATTCCGCCGGCCAGGCGGCGGTCTATTTAGCGCAGACCGCCCGGCGGGTGAATTTAGTGGTGCGCAGCGAAGGATTGGCCGCCAGTATGTCGCGCTATTTGATCCGCCGTATCGAAGACAGCCCGGTCATCCGTCTGCATACACGAACTGAGATCTCAGGCCTGGAAGGCGCGATCGAACTTGAACGGGTCCGGTGGCGCGATCTGAAGACGGGTGAAGAGGAAACGCGCAACGTACGGCATCTCTTCGTCATGGCGGGTGCCGATCCGAACACGGGTTGGTTAGAGGATTGTGTGCAAAAGGATGCGAATGGGTTCATCAAGACGGGGAACGATCTAACCCGTCAGGACTTGGCCGCGGCCGAATGGCCCTTGTCGCGGCCACCCTATTTGCTTGAAACCAGCCTGCCCGGTGTCTTCGCGGTCGGCGACGTC
>JBDSEC010000252.1:0-4742 GCA_039920205.1 Pyrinomonadaceae bacterium | reverse complement strand
TACTTTCAGGCGAGGCAGAGCCATCGCCGCACATAGAGCGGCCGAGCCGCCGAAAGGCAATGGAAACTGCCCGCCGCCCGCCCTAGCTGATTAACCAGTTGACCCTCTCGCCTAATTTTGCAAGAAGCGCTAACAGTCTGCCGTACCATGCGCAAAAAAGCCCTCCCCCATTAATTGGGAGAGGGCCTTTTCTAAATTTCACCAAGGACCCTACCGGGTCTCGTTTTCTTCCTCACGTTGTTTTCGTTCGTACGCCAACTCGCGCAATGCTACTGATAGATCCCGCGCGGCACGTTCAATTCGGTCCGCGGAACTATCAAGATCATCCACGCCACGGGCCGATCGGACGGCCACCATCACCAAAGCATGGTTCACCAGCTCCTCTAAACGTGTGGCCGCGGTCTCGGTCTCGCGCTCGGCGCGCGTCATTGGAATTGTTTCGTTCTCGGTATTCATAGGACGGATAGCATAACACAGGGACCATTTGGTCGCCTGGTGGCGTGAGACTCTTGCGGAATTTGCAAGCAACCGTAGGTACCACCGGCTTCAGCCGGAACGATTCTGAGTAGGCGCCGTCGGATCTCCCCTCCTATGCTTCGGAGGGGTAGGCCGCTTGCGGCCGTGGGGTGGTAGTTTTGTTGAATCTTAAATCGGTCTTAGGAACGTTAACAGAACGAACCACCCCGGCGCTCCGCGCCCACCCGGTTGGCCAAGGAGAAGAGTTTTGATTGCGCTTCGCGCAAGCCTGCCGGCCAAAGAGGCGAGGCTACGAACGCAATTTGTGCGACAATTCCGACGCACTTTAAATTTAACCAGCAACACTTTACCGAATGTCTTCATCCACGTCAGGGAGGCCGGTTTACGACCGCATCGCGGCCCGGTACGACCGTGCAATTCGGCCGTTTGAACGCCGATTCCTCAGCCGGTGGCGTGCCGAGGCCCTAGCCCATTTGCCCGCGGGCGCGAAATTGCTTGAACTCGGCGCGGGAACGGGTCTAAACTTTCCCCATTATCCAATTGGTGCTCATGGAGTCGCGACGGAACTCAGCTGCCGGATGCTGGAAATTGCGCGGGAAAAGCCGCGCCCGGCGCAGGTTGATCTGGTTCAATGCCGGGGTGAATGCTTGCCGTTTGCCGATCGATCATTCGATGCGGCCTGCGCGGCCTTGGTGTTTTGCTCGGTAAGGTCGCCCGCCACGGTGTTTGCCGAACTGCGGCGGGTGGTCAAGCCCGGCGGAACGATCATTTTGTTAGAGCATGTGCGACCGCAAGGCGTGATGGGGCTGGTTTTCGATGTGGTCAGTTGGTTCACGGTTCGTCTCTTTGAAGACCATTTTAACCGGCGCACGGCCGAGGAAGCCGAGCGGTCGGGACTTAAAGTCGAATATGAAGCAAGGAAGGCGGCGGGCATCGTCAAGATAATGGTTTGCCGGGTTTCATGAATGAGTAAAAATGGCCCACATTGGGTCATTCTAAAATGAGTTTTTGAAAACTTCTTATTAGCTGATTTCACCATACTACTTAAGGATATTGCTGTTTCTGGAAGATATGAAAAAATAAATTGACTTTTCATAGTCAATTGAGCGACTCTAACTTAGCACGCCGCTCCGCGCGGTCTCCCCAGGGCACATCGCCGCAGTAATCCATAAAGAAAGGCACTCCCGCGAACCAAGGTTTCTTCTATGAAATTCCGTCTAACTGCCTCCATTTTTTTATTATCTACCACTGTCTTTACTTCTGCCTTGGCCCAAACCTCGTCCCCGAATTCTGATCCGATAACGCGTCCGCGGGTCGTCGCCAACGTAAGAGTTAAAAACGAAGATCGACCGGATCTGCGTCCGACTGTTGCGTCGAACCGACCGCAAACGGAATCAATTGGTAACCGATCGTTGGGTATGGGACGCCTGCGCGCGCGGATCGACGAGGCCGAACGCCTGTTGCGCTCGCGCACGGAGCCGACCGCATATTTGCCGAAATCGACTTCGTTGAGCTACGTAACCGTAGCGGCCTTGGACCCGGCGCAATCGCGCATACATTTGATCGTGGTGCCGAAGGAAACTTTTCTTAAACGCGGTTCGATGATGAGCCTTAGCACATCGATGGGAACGCCGGTCACGTTGCGGGTACTGCGGGCCAACGGGGTCAACACGGCCGTGACGGTCGTCGATCAAAGTGGACGAAATTTCACTCCGCTACTGGTCCAATACCCGGTCGAGCGCGGTGGACGATTGGCGGAAACGGCCTATTACACCTCGGTGCACCCGATGTTGGTTTCGAATGACGTGGTGTCGGCGGGCCAATCCTATCTGCATTCGATGTTGGACCTATCGGCGAAACGCTTGCGCGCCAAAAACATCATGATCTCGCCGCAGTTGGTGGGCATGGCGGAACGGCTCTGCATTGTCGAGCATTCCGACCACACCCGATTCAATTCCGAGAACCGCAAAGAATTGTTCAACGAGATCTATTCACTTTACGGTTTGAACGAACAGAATACCTATCGCTATGCCGTTAGCACCGCGGGTGCGGGTGGCATTGCGCAGATGATACCGGCCACCTATCAAACGATACGACGGCTCTATCCGCAAATGAATCTGACCCCGGATTTTGTGACGGGCATGCGTAATCACAGCAATGCGCTGGATGCGATGTTGTTGTACATGCACTATACCTGGAACGAGATGTCGAACAGTTCGGACGTGCAGAATGCGTTGAACCGTGGGATCGCCGCGCCCTACGAATTGATGGCGGCGGGCTACAATTCGAACCCGGCGAAGATACCCAAGTATTTGCGCGAAGGCGGCTCGGGCTGGCGTTCGTTGATCCCGCACGAGACCCAACTCTATTTAACGATCTATAAATCGTTGGATACCATTTCGCCTATTCGCCAAAATCACTGATCTGGTCCTCAGACCCCAGCCCGAACGGCCGCGCGATCGTAATGATCGCGCGGCCGTTTTTTTCTTAGCACCCTCGTTCTCTTGCTTTTGCGGATGCAATCAATAGTGGGAGTTTGTAGTCCACCGCGAGGGTGGATGTCATGCGGTTGAGGCGAGTGCTTGTAGCCCCGCCTTCAGGCGGAATCGTCATAAACTCGCTCGTTTCATTTAGTAGGTCGTTTACGCGACGGTTCCGCCTGAAGGCGGGGCTACAAACGCGAGCGGGTCTTCGGCTAGCTTGCTGCTGAATTGCACTCTGCTTTTGCTGCAACGTTGTTGCATAGTTGCAATTGCCACCTGATTGTGCGATGATTTGCGCCCTTGTTAAGAACCTTTTTCCGTTGGCCGTCGTATGAGTTGTTCGTAGTTGCAGCCAACCCCGGCCGGAGAATTGACCATGAAATTCAGCAAACTCGTGTTGCGGAATATTCTGCGCAATAAGTTGCGCACACTGCTGACGATCTCGAGCATCGTCGTCTCGCTTTTCCTTATCATCACCCTGGCCACGGTCTTGCATGAATTGACGCGCGGCAGTTCTGAATCAAACCCACTACGACTGGTCAGTCGGCACGCCGTTTCGCTGGGCTTTGTAATTCCGATGGCGCATCAGCAAAAGATCGCGCAGATCCCGGGCGTTAAAGCGGTCATGCCCTTTAGCTGGTTCGGCGGCATTTATAAGGACGAGAGCAATTTCTTTGCTAATTTCGCGGTCGATGCTAAACAACTGCGAAACGTCATGACCGAACTAAAGATGCCGGAAGACCAATGGCAGGCATTCATTGACGATCGGCAGGGCGCGGTCGTCGGCCGAAAGCTGGCCAATCAATATCACTTTGAGATCGGACAACGGATCACCCTGCAAAGCCCGATCTACGATCGCAGCGTCGAATTCGTCATTCGCGGTATTTGCACCGGGCTGGACGAAAAAACCCTTTTCTTTCATCACGAATACGTGAACGAGTTGGTGCCGACGTGGGCCAAGGATCAGGTAAGCACTTTTAGCATTTTGGCCAACACTTCGGATGACGTGCCGCGCATTTCGCAGGCAGCCGATCAAATATTCCTGAATACGGACGCGCCCACCAAAACGGAAAGCGAGGCCGAATTTGCTCGCAGTTTCGAGACCATGTACGGCGGCATCAAACAATTCATGTACGGCATCATGGCCGCGATCGCGTTCTCGTTGTTGCTGGTAATGGCCAACAACATGTCGATGAATGTACGCGAACGCACCCGCGAGGTCGGTACGCTCAAGGCCCTCGGATTCCGGCGCGGTACGATCGCGGGGCTTTTGGTGAGCGAGGCCTTAGTGGTTACGGTGATCGGCGCTGCCATAGGGATCGGCGGGGCTTATCTCTTGTTTCGGTCCCGGGACTTTAGCGCCAGTATGCCTTTCTTCCAGTCCTTCCTGCCGACTTGGCAGATACTGGTTACGGTCTTTGTCGTGGCGGTTCTGGTGGGTACGGCCAGCGTTATCTATTCGGCCTATCGCGTATCCGGCATGACCATCGCGGAAGCGTTAAGGAGCAATGAATAATGGCGCTGCCGCTTAAGTACAATATCCGGAATATCATCGAGCGAAAATCGACCACTCTGGCCACGGCTTTCACTATTGGCGTCACCATCGGGGTGTTTTTAATGGTCATGGCTTTGGCGCGCGGTATCGATCTTACGTTGAGCACCAGCGGCGAGCCGCTGAATTTGATCGTGGTGCGCGAGGGCAGCACCGCCGAATTGAACAGCACGATCACGCAACAACAATTCAACGATCTGAAAACGTTGGAGGGGGTGCAGCGGCAAAGT
>JBDSEC010000251.1:0-13943 GCA_039920205.1 Pyrinomonadaceae bacterium | reverse complement strand
ATTCGTTCGCGGAACTGGCGGCGACCGATTGGAAAGCGAGGCTGCCGCAACCGGTGATCACGGGCGCGCCGATGGTGGCGAATGTTTCAGGTGGCTCGCCGTTGGTCCCCTTTATGGGTCAGCAGATCACACCGATTGCGACGCCATTGATCTTCAGCGGGATCTCGCAAGAAACCTTGAGCCTGTTCGCGCCGCAGTTGATGGCGCACGGCCTGATGCCGGTGGCGGCGGCGGGCGGTGAAATGCCGCTCGGCCCGATGATCGAAACGACGCCGGAAACTTTAAAGCCCGGCACTTCGGTGACCGCAGCCTTGGTACGGGGCGACTACTCGTTGGCGGCGTCGGGCACGGTGACCTTTCGCGATGGCGAACGCATCTATGCCTTTGGTCACCCGTTCCTTAGCCTAGGCCGGTCCAGCATGCCGATGGCGGAATCGTCGGTCGTTACCGTGGTTCCCAATTTGAACAATTCGTTCAAGTTAGCAATTCCCGGACGCATGGTCGGCAGCATCACGCAGGATCGTGCTACCGGCATTTATGGCCAGTTGGGCCAGGCACCACGCATGATCCCGGTGACGGTGCGGCTACACACGAGCCGTAATCAGCTGCAGACCTACAATTATGAAGTGATGGAAGATCCGTTCCTGACGCCGTTGCTGTTGAACCTGACCTTGGTCAATACGATGAGTTCCAGCGAACGCGTGCTGGGTGATTCGACCATTAGCATTACCGGAAATATCTCGGTTGAAGGGCAGGCTCCGGTAACGGTCGAGCGCCGGTTTTCGGCCAACAATGCGCCGGCCTTGGCTGCCGGCTCGATCGCGATCCCGGTGGGACAACTTATGTCCAGCGGTTTTGACAACACACATCTTGGCAAGATCTCGATCGATATAAATTCGGATGACACCAAGAATATCGGCACCTTGGACCGGATCGCGTTGAGCACGACCGAAGTGCGCCGCGGCGATACGTTTGAGATCCAAGCCTATGTACGCACCGATTCCGGGAAAACCTTTGTTCAGCGGATCCCGGTCACGATCCCTTCGGACATTCCGTCTGGACCGGTACTTTTGTTCGTCGGTGACGGTTTGGCGTTGCAACAGGCTTCGGCCGCGCAATCATTCGTGCCGCGCGAATTGGGCCAATTGATCGACGCCATGAATCAGGTTAAGAAAAACGACCGGCTTTACGTCAAGCTGTTCCGCATCACGCCCGGCGCGATCATCGGGACGAGCGAGATGCCGAGCCTGCCCCCATCAATGGTGGCGACGCTGAACAGCGACCGTTCGACGGGCGGCATCACGCCGACCATGCTTTCGCCGATCATGGAGAAGGAATTGCCGGCGGCCGAATTCGTCGTTTCCGGTCAACAGATCATTGCCTTAGAAGTCTTGCGTTAAGGAAGTAACAATACCCGTTCGGGAGGGAGTGACATGCCGACTGACGTTGCACGCCTGCTGGCCGCCACCCGCTTTTCCGCTGAGAAGCATCGAAATCAACGGCGCAAGGGTGACGATGCGGCGCCCTACATCAATCACCCGATCGCCGTGGCCGAGCGCTTGGTCAGCGTCGGTGGCGTGGAAGATGCTGACGTGTTGATCGCGGCCTTGTTGCACGACACGGTGGAAGATGTCGGCGTCACTCCCGAAGAGTTAGAGGAGAAATTCGGAGCGCGAGTGCGGTCGTTGGTGCTTGAGGTCACCGATGACAAGAATTTGCCTAAGGCCGAGCGCAAAAAGCTCCAAGAAGAACATGCGCCCCACCTTTCACCGGGCGCTAAATTGATCAAGCTATCCGACAAGATCAGTAATATCCACGACATCTCGAACAACCCACCTACGGAATGGCCGCTCGAGCGGATAATTGAATACTTGAATTGGGGCGAACGGGTGGTCGCGGGGATGCGTGGTACTAATGCGCCCTTGGAAGATTTTTTCGACCGATTGTTGGCCGAGGCCCGGGAAAAATTCGATTCTGTTAAACCGACCACTAGCTGACAAAGAGATATCGCGCGGTGGAGTTCGGCATCGGTACGGAATCGAAACTCCGCCCCTGCTTTCGCAGTTCCATTTCGACCGCTTCCCCGCCAAACAAAAGTAACTTTGCCGATACCGGCGCCCACTCAAGGAGCTGCGACAACATCGCAGCGAACTGCTCCAAGGCACGGCAAGTGACGAACTGCACTTCGGGTGACATCACGCTTTCGAATCGGTCCGCGATCACCCGCGCATTGAGTCCGAAAAGTTTGATCGCTTCGCGCAAGAAGACCGCCTTTTTCGGCGACGCTTCGATCAGTACACCGCTCAACGAGGGCTCGGCGATCAAACATGGAATGATCGGCAGACCCGCACCCGAACCAATGTCGGCAACGGCCGCACGGGGCGTTAAATACCGCAACGCCACCAACGATTCCAAAACATGCCGCGTGGCAAACTCTTCCGGTGAACAAGGGGCGACCAGATGGAGCCGTGGATTCCACTTCTGCACTAAGGCGTAGTACTGGCCTAACCGGTCGATAGTATCCTCAATTAACCCTACTTGGTACGCCGCGGCATCGGTGCGCAGCGCTTCCTGGAATTGCAAAGTTTCGGTTTCGGCCATGACGACAGCGGTACTTTCAGAATAAATGATCGCGTTACGATGATAGTTGATTGACCGTGCGATTGGCGACAGCGGTATTGGTTATCATTTATCATCTTCAACTAGAGTGACGTTAGGCAGGCGGAGGCAGTCTTGGCGATCAATGATTCAACGGAACTGAGTGACGAGCATCAACGGTTGGGCGAATTGACTACCCACTTGGTGGCCGAATACACGCGCCGGCTGGAAAATATGCGTCTTTGCTCGACCGCCACGCCGGCCGAAATGGTTGCACTTTTTGCCGAGCCGTTGCCGCAAACGGGCCTGGATGCGGCGGCGGTTCTGTCTCGATTCGAAACCGACATCGCGCCGCATTCCATGGCGATCGCCAGTCCCGGCTATTTTGGTCTGTTCAATCCGACGCCGTTGCCGGTCGCGGTCTGGGCGGACGCGCTGGCGTCCGCGTTGAATCAGAACGGCGCGGTTTGGCGGAATTCGCCGGCCGCGAACGTGATCGAAGCGCAGGTCATCCGTTGGTTGTGTGAGTTGGTGGGATACGACCAAAATGCATTCGGCACGCTGACCAGCGGTGGGTCCGAAGCGAACTTGGTCGGATTGAAATGCGCGCGGGATGCCGCACACGAAGCGATCCGCGACCGCGGATTACGCGCGGCGCCGGGCGAGTTGACCGTTTACGCCACCGAGCAATCTCATTACTCGATCGAGAAGAGCTTAGACATTCTGGGACTGGGCCGCGCAAGTTTGCGCAAGATACCCACCGACGATCTATTTCACCTTCGCCTGGACGAACTGCGCGCCGCGATCGACCGCGATCGTGCCGCAGGGGCGATTCCGTGCTGCATCGCCGGTGCGGCCGGAGCAACCTCGACGGGCGTGATCGACCCGCTGGACCAACTGGCAGACGTCGCCCAAGAATATGGCTGTTGGTTTCATGTGGATGCGGCGTATGGCGGGGCGGTGGCGTTTTCGGCACAACATCGCGGACGGTTGAACGGGATCGGACGGGCGGATTCGATCACGCTGGACGCCCACAAATGGATGTTCGTTCCCTTCGCTTGCGGTGCGCTGTTGGTGCGCGGGGGCGGCCGGGTGCTGCGCGATTCGTTCGATCTGACGCCGGAATACTTAACCGAACGGCGCGAGCGGTTGGGCGGCGCGGACGAGGAATTTGACGGATTCCGCTACGGCCAGCTGGGAACGAAGCGATTCAACGCTCTGAAGCTGTGGGCGGCGATAAAGTCGTTGGGCGTTGATGGTTACGCCGAAATAATCGATCGGCAGATCGAACTTACGCACTATTTCGCCGAATTGATCGACGCCTTGCCTGACTTCAGCCGGCTGGGCCAGGTCGAAACCGCTACCTGTTGTTTCCGCTTCCTTCCGGAATGGGTGCTAGCGTTAGACGGCGAGGGTCAAGACGGCGTACAACGCGAGTTGCAGCAGCGCATCGAAGCTAGCGGCGAGGCTTGGCTGGCGACCACCGTTCTGCGCGGTCGCCGGGCGCTGCGGGTTAACGTAAACAGCTATCTAACGCGGCGACGGCATATCGAGTATCTGGTAGAATTGCTTCAGCGTTTTGGGGCGGAACTCACTAAGGAAAGGAAGCCGAAATGAGCAACGACGAAGTACAGAAACGAATGGAATTCATCATCGAGCAGCAGGCGCAGTTCACGGTGAATATCCAAAAGCTTGAGGAGTCGCAGAAGCGACTCGAAGAATCCCAGAGAAAGACGGACGAACAGATCGGCCGTTTGGAAGGCGCTTTTGTTGGGCTTTTCAATTTAGTGGTTGAGCTTCAGCAGGCACAGAAACGAACTGAGGAGTCATTAGCGAAATTGACCTTGGCTCAGGCCAGCACGGATGACCGGCTCAACAGTTTGATCCTGGTCGTCGAGAAGTATTTTAGTGGTAAACAGAATGGCAGTCACCCTGAAAACGGCTAAGGCTGATTTGTTCTGGAACCAACCTCGGAGAAGTTTGCTATGAAGTTTTTGCGATCATCATTCCCCACGATTAGTCTGGTATTGACTAGTGTCCTTTTGCTTACTTCAGTCAGCGCCCAATCACCCACCGGCGTAAAAAACTCTTCTCAGCGATTCCTGAACTCCGTTTCGTCCCGTGCGCAGTTCGACACCATCGCCCGCGTCTATCATTCAGGCACGCCCTACGCCCTTCCGCATGTGATGTTTGTCATCGACCGCCGCGACAAGAATAAGGTCTATTACATCAATTCGCCACGCTATCGCTTTCACCAAGATTTCGTTAACGCGTTGTATCTTTCGCTCGACCGCGGCGAGGATTTCTTTAAGAAGAACTATATCGATCAAAACCGGCGGTTTATCTTGGGAACCCTCGCATTTCAGACGCCGATCCAGAAATGGACCCTCGAGTTGTGGGAAGGCGACAAGGCTGGTTCAGATTTGATCAAGCTGGCTTACGATGCGATCAACGCCACCTTCTTCACGCCCGTAGCCTATAAACCGAACTCGTTGGACCAAGAAAAGAACTCTGAATCCATCGACGGGATAAAGCGCATCCTCTTGTCCGACATCAACCAGGGGCAAGAGTATGTCGCCATGAATGTAGCCAAAGGCATTGGACGTATTCACATCATCGACAAGTTGGACGAGCACACCGAGATCGGTGATAACGAGATACTCGTTTTAAGCGAAGTGCCGCTCAGTTTGCCCTCGGTCGCGGGGATCATCATCACCAAACCGTCAACTCCCTTGTCTCACGTGAATCTGTTGGCTAAAGGTTGGGGCGTGCCTAATGCCTACATCAAGAACGCCAACGAATTGTTCAAGCAATATGACGGCTGGTGGGTGACGTTCGAAACCAAGCTGAACAACTACAGCATCAGTCGCGCCGATAAAAGTGCCATCGACCGTTATCAGGAGCAGCTAAGATCCTACAATTCGCTGATGGTTCCGAAATCGGATCTCACGGTCACGAAGTTGGCGGGTCTGCGCGAGCAGCGTTCGCGATCGGTCATTGCCTATGGCGCGAAGTCGGCCAATCTGGGCGAATTGATCAACGCCAAGGGCAAGGGGTTTACCGTGCCCGATGGCTTCACGATCCCGTTTTCCACTTACGCTAAGTTCATGAAGGACAATGGCTTAAACGACGTGATCTACGACTTTTTGGATGACAATAAATTCGTTCATGATCCCACCTACCGGCGCGCGAAGTTGGAAGAGTTCCAACGCCGCATCGAGGCCGGAAAGGTCGACCCGGCGTTGCGAACGGAATTGTTAAAGCGGGTACATGAGCAGTTTCCCGATCGCGGACTGTTCCTGCGCAGCTCGACTAACAGCGAAGATCTACCGAATTTTAACGGCGCCGGTCTGTATTCGACCAAGGCAAATGTTCGCGGCGATGAACAGATCATCGCCGGACTGAAATACGTTTGGGCGTCGATCTGGAATTTTCGCGCGTACGAAGCGCGGGAACGGTCGCATATCCCGCATGATCAGGTATATATGGCGGTGCTGGTCCAAGAAGGCATTAATTCAGAGAGCGCCGGCGTAATGATCACCACCGACCCGTACGATCGTGAAGACAACGAATCGATCTATATCAGCGGCAAAAAGGGCCAGGGCGAAAAGACCGTTGGTGGCGAAAAGGTCGCCGAACAGGTCATCTATCGTCCACGCTCGAACACGGTGCGGGTGCTGACCCGTTCGGAAGAGAGCGAGTTTCTGACCTTTGACGAGAACGGCGGCTTAAAGCAGGTACCGATCACCGGCAGCCGCGACGTGCTGACCGACGAGATGGCGCGGCGTCTGGCGGCGGTGGCGACCAAGATCAAAAAGATCTTTGGCAACAAAGAGCAGGATATCGAATGGGCCATTGTCGGCACCGAGATCTACATTGTGCAGGCGCGTCCGTATATTTCCAATCGCAAGGGTCGCTTTGGAGCGCCGCTCGCGACGACGATGGGCTCGCCGGCGGTTTCTGGTAGCCGATAAATTCGTCGTCTTGAATAGGGGCGTGGTTCCGGGTAAGGTTGCGGCTCCGGATCGTCGACAAACTGAAGTTCGTCGTACATTGATCTTGCCCATCTTAACCGACATGCCGGTTGGTGGACGATTTTGACGTAAAATGTGCGACATGCTTTAGCTTGTCGAGGGTGCGATCTATTAAAGTCGGGAATTTATTGAGTCCGTGCGGTATCTTCATCTGTAACTGGGGTTGACGTCAAAAGAAACGAGTAATTTATGCATCGCATATTATTGATCGCAGCATTATCAATTTTGGGATTGTCATTGGCTGCCTGTTCCAGCGCGCCAGCGCCCGCCAATTCGAACGGCACGGCGCCCATGGCAAACACTTCCCGGCCGAACACCAACGGTCCGATCGCTGCCCATGACGTTCCCGGCGCCCCCCCGGGCGCACCTACGCGGCCACCGGGTGGACCAACCGGTGATCCGATCGACACCGCTAAGTTGGACGCGGATATCGACAAGACCGAAAAGGCTCATCAGTCAAAACCGGCCGATGCGGGCGCGACCAAAGCACTGGCGGATGCCTATTTCGCACGCGCCGATGCGCTGACCGAAGCGCGGCAGTACCGTTCGGCGCTAGGTGATTATCGCAAGGGCCTAAAGCTGGATCCGAGCAACGAATCGGCCCGCAAGATGCATGACCAGATCATAGATATCTTCAATCAGATGGGCCGCGAAGTTCCCGCCGAAGGCACGGAACCGCCAGCGATGCGCAAATAGACGCTCGAGCAGCCGCGCAGCGTTGGCCTTCACCGCCCCGCTTGCTTATCATCTGTTAGATGCTGATCATTCCTTCCATCGATCTTAAGGACGGGCGCTGTGTCGGTTTGAAGATGGGGCGCAAGTCCGAGGTCAAAATCTATGACGGCGACCCGGTCGACATCGCCCAAGGCTTTGAGGCCGCCGGCGCACGCATGTTGCATGTCGTCGACCTAGATGGTGCCTTTGCCGGCGGGGCGTCGGCCAATCGCAAGGTCGTTCGGCGGATGATACGCGCGCTTGGGATACCCGTGCAGTTCGGCGGCGGCATGCGCACCGTGGGCGATGTGCAACAGGTGATCGAATTCGGCGCGGCTCAGGTCGTCATCGGAACCATTGCCGCCGAAGAGCCCGAGACTTTGGAAAATTTTGTGCAGTTATTCGGCTTTCGCATTTGTGTCGGCATCGATGCGCGTGACCAGCATGTGGTCACGCATGGCTGGATCAAGGAAGAATCGCTTTCGGCCGTAGATCTGGCCCTGCGCGTAGCGGACGCCGGCATCGATCGGATCGTTTACACCGATGTTTCACGCGACGGCATGTTAGAGGGGCCGAACGTTGAACAAGCCTGCGTAGTCGCGCGCGAGTCAGGATTGCGTGTTACCTCGTCCGGCGGGGTTAGTTCGCTGGAAGACATCGCGCGGTTGAAGACCGTGTCCGGTTGCGGCGTCGATAGCGTCATCATCGGAAAAGCACTTTACGAAGGCAGGTTCACCTTGGCCGAGGCGCTACGCGCCAGATAATTGACCGATGTTAGAGGTCGGAACCGGGAGCTTACGTTCCCCCGTCGACTTTCTACCTCTTCACCCTTTGAACGCAAAGTAAACCGCGCCGACCAGGAATCCATACGACACTACGTAGTTCCATTTGAACGATTGCCCAAACGCCAGGTATGCGATCACGGTGAAGACGATCAGGGTTATGCATTCCTGCATGATCTTTAGCTGCGTCAACGTGAAGAATTCTGCGCCGATGCGGTTGGCCGGTACCTGGAAAACGTATTCGAAAAAGGCCAGCCCCCAACTGGCAACGATCGCTAGCCACAGCGCGCTTGAGCGATGGCGCAAGTGACCGTACCAGGCAAAGGTCATGAAGATGTTCGAGATGGTTAGTAATGCAATGGTCTTAAACATATATAGCTACAGAAAAGATGCAGTTTTTAGGGGGATTTTGCGTAAACTCGCGGACCATTTCGGGGGGACGAACTGGTAAGCGTGCCTTGATCTACCAAGTCAAGGTCGAACCTGTCACGGACCCTCAAGCTGGCGTCGTGACCTTGGTCAATTAATTTTGCTATTGCCCGGCAAATTCACGCTATAATAGTAACGTCCGATGGGTGCGGCGCTTTTCGGACAACATTCCCGAACTTTGGTTTAGCCTTTTCCTTTCACTTCCGGTACAGCTTGAAGAACTCCGCCGATTCTAATAGATCGCTGTTGCTTTCGTTTGCGTTGTCCGCCTTGGCGGCGCTCTTTATCTATGCCTTTTGGGCCGCCGGGATCTTGGCCCGCGCTGAAAAGATCACCCTATTTGCCGGCGGCGCCGAGCGCGCGCCGGTTCGGTTGTGGTTAGGAGCAGTTATGTTGTTCCTGGCCGGGGTAGTATCCGGCGTGGCGATCGAACGGATCGGCTTGCGCCGCGCAGCACCCTACATTGGGTCGGCGATCTTCGTTTGGTTGATCGCTCATTTGATCGGCAGCCGCTTTTTGCAACTCGATCTGTTGTTTCTTCCCTTAGCCCTGGCGGTGCTGCTGGCGGTGTTACTGGTCCAGATCAAACGGCTCTGGATGATCGATTCGGTATTGGGTAGTTCGATCCGGCGGGTGGCAGCGCAAGTACATGCTTTGGAGGGCGGCGCGGCCAATTCGCGCATGCAAAGCAGTTTACGCCTGCTGCAGATCGTCCTTCCGCTGGATGAAGCTGTGATCTTTCAACCGGGCGAAGATGGCGTACTTAACCCGGCCGCCGCGCGCTTACGCGCGACGAATACGAATCCGGGCGAAGCCAATCGGAACGCGGTTTGGCGCGCCGGCGTTGGCCTTTGTGAACGCGCCATTAAATTTGGCGAGATCCAATCAACTGAAGATGGCGCCGGTACGGGATCCAGCGTGGCAGTACCACTAAAGCACGAAGAGGGCCTGGTCGGCGCCTTATTGGTGCGGTTGCGCGAACCCTTTGACCCGAACGATGGACCGCTGTTGCTGGCCGTCGGTGCGCAAATGGCGCGGAATTTCCATCGTGACGAAACCCGGCGCAAGGCTTGGGTGCGCGATTTCTGGGATCGTATTTCGGTGCGGGCCGCGCGCCACCGATTGGCGTCGTTCGGTGTCGTCGAAGGATTGCTGACGGAACAGCGTTTTGGGGCCGAGGTGTTGGCGACCGTCCCGGAAGCTCATGCCGTGGCCTATCTGGACGGAACGCTGGCCTATGTGAACAAACCGATGTTAACCTTGGCCCGATTGTCCGAAGAGCAGGGCCGCAAGATAGACCTCTTTGAATTACTGGATTGTTTTCGTGTGGGTGTTTTTGACGAACCGGCGATCGCCGTTCGCCGCGTACTGCAAACGGGCGAAAATTACGCGCGCGATCTGAACTATGCGTATCGCAATCAAACGCTAGCGTTGAGCATTTCGTTGGTCAGTGGCCGGGCCCTAGGCAGCGAGGATGCGACTCGTCGTGAACCGCTCTGTATCGCGGTGTCGGTGCGCGATGTTACGCAGCTGAAGGAATACGATCGGCTTAAGAGCGACATGACGTCCTTAATGTCGCATGAACTTCGCACGCCGATCACCAGCATCAACGGCTTTGCCGAATTGTTGGCCCTGGATGACGGCATTCCGGAAGAGTCACGCGAGTTCGCGACCATCATCGCCTCGGAATCGCAGCGCCTCTCGCGGATGATCGATACCTTCCTTTCCATAACGAAGTTAGAGATGGCCGACAAGTTGGAAGTAATGATGATCCCCTTGCGGATGGACGAAGTGGTGCGCGACACGGTCGAGAGTTTCCAACCCGCCGCGCGCAAGAAACGCATCCGTCTGGTCGAACAATCTAGCGACCGCATTCCACCCGTCGCTGCGGACAAGAGCTTGATGACCAAGGCTATCGGCCATCTGATCGGCAACGCCATCAAGTACAGCCCGGAACGAACTACGGTGACCGTCTCAACCACTTTGGAAGCCGATTCGGTGCGGGTCGTGGTCGAAGACCGCGGTTACGGCATACCGGCGGAGGCGATCGACAAGATCTGGCAGAAGTTCTATCGCGTGGTCCGCGACGGCCAAGAGAAGGACGAAGAATCTACCGGCCTGGGCCTTTCGATCGTGAAAGAGATCGCCGAACAACACGGCGGCGCGGTCGTCGTCGAATCGGAAGTGGACCAGGGATCGACGTTCAGTTTTACGCTACCGAGGCTGTAAGTACAGATGCTAGTTGCCAGATGTTAGATGCTAGTTTTCGATCTAACCCAACATCTAGCATCTGCTTTTGGGGTGGAATCGCGCGACATACGCCCGATACGCCGCAACTTCGGCCAACGCGCGTTCATTGGTCCAACCCAGATATTCCACTGCCACACGCGCAGCTTCCTCGACCACATTCAAACCCGCATCTCGGTTGAGTCCGATCATGGTGCGGCGCAACAAAACGTCGCTTAGCGTGTGCGCAAATTCGTGTTGAAAAGCGAAGGCGACCTCGGTGCGGATCGCACCGGTGTAGGGATCAAGCTCCGCCAGCAGGTCCGGATCACCACCGGCGGACCGCACCACCTGGATCGCACGCGTTCCATAAACACGCAATAGATGCTGCCGCGTTTTCACTGGATATTCAGCATGTTCATGATGAAACTCCGCACTGAAATGCGCGAAATCATGAATATTTGCGCCGGGAAGGCTTTGAAGGTCGGTACTGGTGCCGGGATCGTGCCGGCCTAATTTTCGATACACCAAGTCAACCGTTTGCTGGGCCAATTCGCGGAATGTGGTCAGCTTTCCCCCGATGATCGAGATCAACCCTTCGAACTCGCCGCCGTGGTCGCGAATGAAATGGCGCCGCGTCAACGCGCTGGGTGCTTCGCTGTCCTCGAACGGCAGCGGCCGCACGCCGGCGTAGCTATATCGTACGCTCGAATTGTTCAAATGGGCCGAGGGCAGCACTCGATTCGTCTCGCCCAATAGATATTCTATCTCCGGCGCGACCGCCTGCAGTTCGTTTAGATCACCCTCGAATTTCGTATCCGTCGTACCGATCAGATATAGACCATTCCAAGGCAGGATAAAGAACGGACGGCCATCGGAACGCGCTTCGGTATAGAGCGCATACGCTGGTGCGCCGGGAAACGGATCGACGATGAGGTGGCTCCCTTTGGTGCCGTCGATCAATCGTTCCTGGCTCAGGTCGGTATGGCGTAGGACGTGATCCACCCAAGGCCCGGCAACGTTCAGCACGACCGGCGCCTGGGTCATCGCCGTGTGACCACTTCGCAGGTCGGTGTATTCGACCCCGCGCACCGCGCCGCCCTCGACCAGCAATCGATCCACCCGGGCGTAGGTGCGGACCGTGGCATTGAACCCTTGCGCATCCAAAACATTTTCCAGCACTAGGCGTTCGGCATACTCGACCTGTGCGTCGTAATAGACCGCCGCACCGAGCAGACCTTCGCGCTCTAATCCCGGCGCCTGTTCTAGCGTTTCCGCCGGCGCGAGCATCCGATGACGCGGCAACGATTTGTCGTAGGACATTAGGTCGTAGGTCACCATTCCCGCCCGGATCAGTTTCCGTCCCCGGCGGGCACCGTGATAGATCGGGATCAACAGCGCCAGGGGCCGGACCAGGTGAGGCGCGTTACGCAGCAGGCGTTCCCGCTCGCGCAAGGATTCACGGACCAGGCCGAGCTCGCGATGTTCCAGATAACGCAACCCGCCATGGATCAATCGCGATGACCAACTGGTGGTTCCCGAGCCCACATCGCCTTGGTCCAACAGCAACACGCGTAAGCCACGCAAAGCTGCGTCGCGAGCAATGCCGGCGCCATTGATCCCCGCGCCGATAATGATGACGTCAAACTCGCCGGATGTGTTGGAAGGGCTAATCGTCATTTAATCGACCGGTTCGCGGGCCCATCCCTTGGCCAGATCGACCGCGCGCCGCCAGCGGCCGTGCAGCCGGTTGCGTTCATCCACGGACATAGCCGGTTCATAGCGACGGTCCAATTTCCACTTCTCGGCCAATTCCACGCGGTTCTCCCAAAACCCCACGGCCAAACCGGCCAAGTACGCGGCGCCCAATGATGTGGTTTCGGTGATTGACGGCACGTCCACCGGGACGCCTAAAATGTCCGCCTGAAATTGCATCAAGAATCCGTTTGCGACCGCGCCGCCATCTACGCGCACCTCGCGCAGCCGCACACCCGAAGCCCGTTCCATGGCATCGATCACATCCTTGGATTGGTAGCAGATGCTTTCCAACGCCGCGCGTACGAAGTGCGCGCGTGTCGTGCCGCGGGTCAATCCGATCACGCAGCCGCGCGCGAATGGATCCCAATGCGGCGCGCCCAAACCGGCCAACGCCGGAACGAAATAGACATCGTCGTTTCCCGTTAACGAGGCCGCCAGCGCTTCAGTCTCGGCCGCATCCTCGATGATGCCCAGACCATCGCGTAGCCATTGGATCGCCGCGCCAGTGATAAAGACCGCGCCTTCTAACGCATATTCGACGGGTTCATCGCGGATCCGCCAGGCGATGGTGGATAACATTCCGCCCGTGTTGAAGGCCGGCTTTTCACCGGTATGCAGCAGCACGAACGAACCGGTGCCGTAGGTGTTCTTAGCCTGGCCTGGTTCAAAACAGGTCTGTCCGAAAAGCGCCGCCTGTTGATCACCGGCGATGCCCGCGATCGGCACCGTCGCGCCAAAGAAGGCGTCGGGATACGTAAGACCGTAAACCGCTGATGACGGTTCGACCGACGGCAGCATTTCGCGCGGGATATCGAACAGGTCGAGCAATTCAGCGTCCCATTCCAGGCTCACGATGTTATAAAGCATCGTTCGCGACGCATTCGAATAATCGGTCAGGTGCCGCGTGCCGCCGGTCAGCTTCCACACCAACCAACTGTCCACCGTACCAAAGGCGAGTTCGCCCTGGCGTGCCCGTTCGCGCGCACCTTCGTTATGATCCAGGAACCACCTAAGCTTTGTCGCGGAAAAATACGGATCGATCACCAAACCGGTCTTGGCGCGGACCAGTTCGTCCAGGCCGCTTGCCTTCAATTCGTCGCACTGGTCCGCTGTGCGGCGATCCTGCCAGACGATCGCGTTACCGGCGGGTTCGCCGGTCGCGCGATCCCACACCACTACGGTTTCGCGCTGGTTGGTGATGCCGATCGCAACCACATCAGCCGCCGCGATCCCGGCCTGCGACAACGCCTCTTCACACAATCGGTGCGTGGTTTGCCACAATTCGGCGGGGTCGTGTTCGACCCAACCCGGCTGGGGATAGATCTGGCGATGCTCGGCATAGGCGCGCGCCCTTACGCCGACCTCATGGTCAAAAACCATTACCTTGGTCCCGGTCGTGCCC
>JBDSEC010000250.1:0-7204 GCA_039920205.1 Pyrinomonadaceae bacterium | reverse complement strand
GGAACCGGAACGTCGGTAGTCAAACCCCATTGCGCATTGGTGACGTTCCCGAACAGACTGTTCAATATCCACCAGGCGCCGTTGCGGTAAACCGCCAGATCGGTCCGGCCGTCGCCATCATAATCAGCCGGAATTGGTTTGTCGCCGTTCTGACCAAAATGTACGGTCCGCAAGGCACCGTTCGAACTGCGCCGTATGTGCCAGTTGCCGTCCACGGGGCGGAAGACGGCGAAATCTGGCTTGCTGTCGCCGTCAAAATCGCCGGTCACCGGAAGGTCTCCTGCCAGTCCGAACTGCACAATATTGAATTGACCGGTTTGGCTGCCGAGCCAATAGAAGATCCCATTACGAAAGACAGCAAGATCGGCTTTGCCGTCCGCGTCGTAGTCTTGCGGGACCGGCACATCGCCAGCCTGGCCAAATTGGACCAAGGACTCACCAAAACTCAAACTGTCGTTGATGTACCAGGTACCATTCGACGGACGAAAGACCGCGTAATCGGTCCGTCCATCCCCGTTGTAATCCGCTGGTACGATGATGTCGGTCGCGTTCCCATAAAATCGATACGAGGCAAACGTGCCCGGATTATTCAAGACATACCAGGCGCCCTGACCTGGGCGATAAAGGGCAAAGTCCGACAGTCCGTCGCCATCGAAATCGGAAATGGTGCCGTGTCCGATCGGGTTCGCCGAACGATAGATATTATTTGTGGCAAAAGTGTTTATCGGCGTCAGGTTGGTAGCTCCCGAGTTAAAAACCACTTGCCTGCCATTGGCGCTAATGGAAGCGGACGTTGAATCGCCATTGCCCAACGCGGCGCCTAAATAGTTTGCGGAAAGCACCGTAGTGATGCCGTTTAGCATTTCGCGAACATAAACCTGGTTCATTGAATTTCCGGGGACGTCGGACACCAGGTTGGTGGACGCACTGTGAAATGCAACGAATCTTCCGTCGGCGCTCATGCTGGCATCGCGGACGCCCAACGCCGAATTGGCCGAACCACTTTGGCTATTATTACTATCGATGGAAACCAGATCAGTTTTGGCGAGGGAAAGATCCCGCCGAAAGACATTGACAGACGAATCCGTATTTGGTGTTAAATTTCGCGCGCGGCTTTCAAAAACGACATACCGTCCGTTGGCACTAATACTTACAAAGAGTTGTTGTGGGTTAGGGCCGTTGCCGCAATTATTTTCGGCCGATTCACTACCCGTCATGCCGACCGATACCAGGGTATTTTGCCGTAGACCCAAATCGTAAACGAACACATTCATGTAGGGGTTGTCCGTCGGAATATGAATATTGGTCAGATCATAGGCCTGGCTGAAAAAGGCCACGCGCGTACCGTTCTTGCTGATCGCCGCGGCGAACGAACTCGTATTGCCGGTCGACCGACCCGGCAAAGGAGATAGCGAGGCGCAAAGCGTTACCTGGGTCTGCACGTTGTAAACAAAGACGTCAAAGTTTCCGTTGCCGTCCACCGCGATAAGATCGCTGGCGCCGCTAGTAAACGAGATCAATTGACCGTCGGCGCTAACGCTCGGATCCAGACTGGCGTTGTTTCCCGTGCCGGTGCCAAAGCGATTAATGCTGATCATCCGGGTAAACCCGCCCTGCGCATCTCGTTCAAAAATGTCGGAATTGTTATTGGCATCGTTAAGGTTCGTCAGATCAGAGGCGTTGCTCATAAACGCGACGTAGCGTCCGTCGTCACTTAGATCGAACGGACGCCAACCGCCGAGCGTCATTCCCGACATACCGTTTCCGGCCGCCGTACCCGCGAAATTCACACTGATCAATTGGACCTGATTGGTTTGCACATCAAACCGGAATATATCCATCGCGCCGTTCGTATCGGATAACGGTGTCAGGTTCGTGGATTCGCTGGTGAACACCACGTACTTACCATTGGCGGAGATCTTGGGATCGAAAGAAACGTTATTACCCGCATGCGTGGCATCGGCCAGACTCACATAGCGCACGACATTGGTTTGCGTGTCGCGAATGAATATGTCGGTAAATCCATTCGCATCGGTTACGCCGTTTACGAGGTTGGTGGCGTTGCTTTCAAATACTACATAGCGACCGTCCGCGCTTACGGAATCGGTCTTGGAGAGGGCATTTCCGTTGTCCCCGTTTGGCGCCCGGCTAACCAGGGTCGGGGTAACCGCCGCCCACACTGCGCCGGACGTCATTAAAGCAATGGCGCAAAGGCCAAGAATAGCGAATATATACTTTGACTTGGTAATTTTCTTCATGATGTTTCCTATTCCTTAATTGTTCCTATTCCTGCTCTTCCGTTGATCTGTCGGGCCGATCGGCACGAGTTCCAGCGGCCAGAAGTGGCTTACTGTTCCCCGCGATATCGATCGGCGCGACCGAAGCCGCCTCGTTTGGTAATGGGTTTGATAACAAAGCGTGGCAAACCGGACAGAACGCTGGCGACACTTGCTCAGGCGAAATTTGCCTCCACGCCATCGTTTCTCGGGTCTTGACCGTGATCTTTGTTAGCCGGTATCTCTTCATTGGTTTTTTACGCTCGGCATGCGCTAAACTCCCTCGTATTTTCTTAGGCCCGCCTTCGGGCTTTCGTTTTCCTCAGCGTCACTTTGGCGCAGCCGTACGGTGAATGTCGTTCCTTTTTTAGGAATTAGGGTGAAGATCTTGGTGAAAAAGCGTGAAGACGGTTAAGTCTTGTAGTTAATGAATTTATGAGCGGCGAAGATTTTCATGGTTTCGAATTTGGCGAGTTCCGGTTGGATCCGCGCAGGCGGTCCCTGTCAAAAAATGGGCAGCCGGTGGCGGTAACGGCGAGAAATTTCGACCTGCTTTTGTTCCTGGTCGAGAACGACGGCCGCATTCTCGCGCATGACGAGCTGCTGGATAAGGTCTGGGCCGGAACGTTTGTCGAGCAGGCGACATTGAAAAAAGGCATTTCCGCGCTCCGCCAGGTACTGGGCGAGGCGACCGATGCTGAATACATCAAAACCATCCCCCGCCGCGGTTACAGTTTTGTGTCGCCGGTGCAGCAAGTCACGATGGGCGCATCCGCCGTGCTGGTCCGCGAGTCCGAACAAGTGATCATAATTGATCAATATGAGGAGATCAGCGACCAGCCAACTGATCTCGGCCGGTCGGCCGCCGATCTGGCGCGTGCTTTACCGGCCGCGAACCGCAAAACCGTGGGTGTGCCCCGATGGATGATCTTTGCCGGTGTGGCGATCTTATTTTTGGGTGCACTGGGGTTGGGTTTGCTCAATTACCTGAACCGGCCGCGAGCGCAACATTTTTCCGCCGAATCGGTTCGAATCAGCCGCATTACGAACAGTGGACGCCTAGGCGTCGGCGCCGCCATTTCGCCCGACGGCAACTACATCGTCTATCCGGCAGTCGAAAAAGCTGGAGTGGCCTTGTGGGTGCGCCAAGTTCTGGCCAATAGCACGTCGCGTTTGCTCCCGCCGACGAGCGGGACTTTCTGGGCCTTCGCGTTTGCGCCCGACAACAGTTTTGTCTATTACGTTTTTCACCACGAGACCGACACCGCGCAGAACGGCCTGTTCAAGGTCCCGTTTCTGGGAGGCGAGCCTCAACGTCTGATGCCGGACGCCTCTACCGTGGCCGTGGCTCCGGACGGTCAGCACCTGGCGACCGTTCGTTTAGGACCTATCACCGACCTGGTCACCCTCGACATTAATGGAGCAAACGAACATACGATCCGCTCGTTTTCCGCCGATTACCGTTTGTGGAACCTGGTGTGGACCCCGGACGGAAGAGGATTGCTTTGCACCATGCGTCGGAGCGATGGCGAACGGACCCTTTACTACGTTACGGAAGTGTCGGCCTCCGACGGAAGCGAGAACGTGATCTTGCCGGAACAGGAACGCGTCGTGTACGGCGCCACCTGGTTGCCGGATCGAAGCGCACTACTGTTGGTTGTACGCGAACCAAATGCCGACCTGCGGCAACTGTGGGAATACACGCCAGGTTCACGCCAATGGCGCCGGGTCACCAACGACGACAATTCGTATAAATTGATAACGCTGACGCGTGACGGCAATACGATCCTAACGACCCAGGAAAGCCGTCCCGCGGCGATCTGGCTGGCGGAACTGCCCGCGACCGGTCCGATGTCTTCAGGGGCTCCGGTCAAACCGGAGAGCTTTCGCCAAATAACCGACGGGGTAACTAATTTTGACCGGATCGGATGGATGGCTGATGGCCGCATCATGTATTCCGCGACCGACAACGCGAAGGAGATCGTCTTCACGATCCGTTCCGATGGTTCCAACCTGCGAATGTTGACCAACGGCGACGACGGTATCTGGATCCTGCCTACGGTCGGGGGCAATGGTCAAAATGTTTGCTTCTTGTCGTCGCGGTCGCAGATGAAACAAGTGTGGCGCGTCGACGCCGACGGGAAGAATCCGACCCAACTGACCAACTCGCCCACGCCCGTGGTAACCGCGGTATTGTTAAAGGATAACGCGACGGTCATCTATACCTCCGTACGATCGGGCAAGACCTATTTATTCCGGCAGAACCCGGGAGGTAAGACCGACCAGCTGACCGAATCGGACGCGGGAACCTGGGCGGTTTCGCCCGACGAGAAATTCCTGGCCGCGGTGACCCAAGACAGCGGCGGTAATTACCGGATCGAATTGCTGTCGCTAGAAGACGGCAAGTCGCTCAAGACCTTTCCCTATGCGCTTGATCGTCAACTCAGCTTCACGCCAGATGGAAAAGCCTTGGCCTATGACGCGATAATTAACGAAGTAGGTCAGATCATGATCCAGCCGTTGGAGGGTGGCGCTCCGTTTGCGCTTACCGCGTTTACGACGGATCTGATATTTGGCTTTGGTTGGTCGGCGGATGGTAAACAATTAGCAATGATCCGCGGCAAGCAACTGGTCGACGCGGTGACCATCAGAAACGATACCCGGCAGCAGGTCGGCGGTAACTGACGGTTGGCCGCCCTCGTGCGCCAAAGTCTCGTCGGCAGATCGCCGCGGGTATTCCAAAGAGGTGCACTACTCGAGTTGAACCGACAACATCGAGATCGATCCGCCGTCGAAACCCGCAACCGGAAACATTACCTTATCGTCCGGCCGGCGCGTACCCAGGATATAGAGCAACGGCAAATAATGGTCGGGTGTCGGCGCAGACAACAACGCGTCTGGCCCCAGCGATTCGTAATCTACCAACGATTGATCGCTACCGGCCAAAATGAAAGCGCGCGCCTGTTCTTCGAACCGGACGGCCCAGTCCAGCGGCTCGACCGGATGGCGGCCCCAGGCATAAGCATGAAGGTTGTGGACCAGATTGCCGCTGCCAACGATCAACACACCTTCATCGCGCAAAGGTCCCAATCGCTTTCCCATCTCGTAGTGGAAGGCGGCGGGCTGCGACTCGTCAATACTCCATTGCACGACCGGGACGTCGGCGTCGGGAAAGGCATGTACCAGCACTGACCAGGTGCCGTGGTCCAATCCCCATTCCTGGTCCAACCGCACGGGCACGGGAGCCAATAGATCACGCACCTGCTGGGCCAACACCGGATCACCCGGTGCGGGATAATGTACCTGGTAGAGCTCGGCGGGAAACCCGCCAAAATCATGAATGGTACGCGGCTGCGGCATCGCTGTCACCGCGGTGCCCGGCAAATACCAATGCGCGGAAATGCACAGGATCGCCCTCGGTTTTTGAATCGACGCGCCGATCGCGGCCCACGCCGCGGTGTAATAGTTCTGCGCCAGCGCGTTCAGCGGATTGCCATGGCCAAAAAAGATGGCTGGCATTGCAGTCGAAGTCATCATGATCGTTTGCCTGCTTGATCCTATCCACCAACAAAATACCGCAATTTGCAAGCGAAATCGCGTCAAATGAGTTGAAAGCTGAAACCGGGCATCATTCATGAGGCGAATCGATGCGCATTTCACCGGACCGCCAACCAAAATGCGCTTGTGGCGGGTGCTTTCCGTCGCGGGAAATCTGGACATATGGCCCGTTTCTCTGCTATTTTTTAAGTTGTGAGTGTGCGCAATTTTTCCCCAATGTCTGTGATACGCCCAATGATCGCTTCGGTGCTGGTTTTGTGGGTAAGCGGAGCGTTGTGCTTTTCGGTTTGTGGACGCCAGCTTATGCAAGCGGGCTTGCTCAACACCGATGCGCCGGCGGCCGCGTCACCGATGCCAATGACGGCCGGCAATCACGATTGTTGCCGGCGGAATCGGGGCCAGGCAAACTCAACTTCGTTGACGACATCGCTAGTTCAGACGGCCGGGGACAGCAACTGTGCTTACCAACGGCCCTCGTCCGAAGCCGCGCGGAAGTTTCACGCACCGATGGCGATCGCGACGGAGTTTTCGATTGTTTTATTAACGCCTCCGGTCGCGTCCGATGCAGCGACTTATGTCTTTAGCATCACTCGCCTACCAGACCGCGGTGGTACGCACAAACGTAATTGTGTCTTTCTGATCTAACACTTGGGAACTCGGCACGCCGTAACGGTTTGCGGTGTAGATCCCAACGTTTTATTTCTATCAGGAGATCATCATGAAAAGATTTAGTTTATCCGGATTGGCCATTGCCACTGCCTTCGCGATCTGTTTCGGCGTTATTGTTTTTGCCTCGGTTAGCGCGCAAGAGCCCGGGAAAAACGCGGTAGCGACGACTACGACTACCATCACCGCCCCGGAAGGCAAGGGTTGCTGTGGCGCGGATGCGTGTGCCAAGGGCGGATGCTGCAGCGGCGATTCGTGTGGCGCCAAGGCCAAGCCGGCCACGGCGGGTACCACGGGCGCACACGCAGCGATGCCGGGTATGGCAATGGGTAAAACCGAAGGCGCCGCAGCGGGATGCTGCGCTTGCTGCGGTTCGGAATCATGCGCGATGGCCAAACCAGCCACGGCGGGTCACGGTGACGGACACGCTGCCGGCGGATGTGCTTCGATGTCCATGCCGGCTTCGACGACCCCGGCCAAGGCCGGTGGTTGCGCTTCGATGGCAATGGGAACAACGGCAGCCAAGGCCGGTGACGATCCGAAGAAAGCCGGCGGATGCTGCGCTTGCTGCGGTTCGGAATCCTGCGCGATGGCCAAACCAGCGACGGCAGGAGCGGCGGGAACGACGGCCACCACGGGCAAAACAGAAGGAATGGCTTGCTGTGCGGGTGCGGGCGGCTGCTGTGCCAAGCCGGCCGAAAAGC